>JAIFNC010000044.1 GCA_020047935.1 Bacteroidota bacterium | reverse complement strand
TTATTTGGCATCATAAGCTCTTACGTATTGACGATAAGCACGTTCGTTTAGCGGTTCAACAAATTGACTTTTGCTGCTTAGCGAATAGTTGACATAAGTAATCGGTTTGCCGTGCCCTATAGCCATGCCTTCGTATTTGGTTTTTTCGTGCAAATAGGGTGCTATTTCAGGCAATTGGTACAAGTTCTCAGTTTCAAAAAGTAAGTTTAATTTATTTTTCTTTACTATATCCAATGTATAATCATATAGCAACAAGCTGTCGGTTTTTACATGAATAATAGCCTCCGGTTTGCTTATACTTGCATAAATTTCGTTGTAAAATGCCGACATTAAGCGTTTTTTTGCAAATTTTGGTTGTGGGTCGGAAAAAGTAAGCCATATTTCGGATACTTCACCCGGAGCAAAAAACGATTTAATAAATTCGACCCGAGTTTTCATAAAAGCTACATTCGTTAATTTTTCTTTTAATGCCAAACGCGCCCCATGATAAAGTCGTGCACCTTTTATGTCGATACCAATGTAATTGTTTTCAGGAAAATGTTTAGCTAACGCCGTAGTATATTCGCCCATTCCGCAACCCAATTCCAGTACAATTGGTTTCTTGTTTTTGAAAATTTGTGTGTGCCAATTTCCTTTAAGTTCCGAAAATCCACCCAATGCTTCTTCCATAGTAGGTTGAATAACATTGGGAAAAGTTTCTAACTCGGCAAATTTTGCCAACTTATTACGTGCCATAAAAAAATACGATTGAAAAATTTGTGCAAATATAGCAAATCAATAATTCGTTAATTATTCAATTTGAAAATTTGAAAATATTTAACTTCAAGCTATTTAACAAAACAAAAACTGAACGCTAAATCCTAAATAAAAAACCTGCAACCAAAAGGTATTGCAGGTTTTTTATATATGCGAAATAGAAATTATTCTACGGTAACCGATTTAGCCAAATTTCGAGGTTGATCTACATTGCAACCGCGCATTACAGCAATATGATACGACAATAATTGTAACGGAACAACCGATAATAAACCGGTTAAGGCATCGTGCGTTTCCGGAATTTCAATACAATAATCGGCCATATTTTTAATATGTACATCGCCTTCGGTAACTACCGCAATTACAATACCTTTACGTGCTTTAACTTCTTGAATATTACTTATAATTTTCTCATAAGTTTTATCTTTGGTAGCAATTACTACTACAGGCATGTTGGCATCAATCAGTGCAATTGGGCCGTGTTTCATTTCGGCAGCAGGGTAGCCTTCGGCGTGTATGTACGAAATTTCTTTTAGTTTAAGCGCACCTTCCAAAGCCACCGGAAAATTCAAACCGCGACCTAAATAAATTGAGTTCGAAACATCTTTTAGCTTAGAGGCCAATTTTTTGATATAATCGTTTTGCAACAAAATTCTTTCAATTTTACCCGGAATTTCAATTAAAGCTGCTACAATTTCTTTGTAATTGCTTTCTGAAAGGTTACCGTTCATTGAACCAATCTTAAGTGCCATCATGGTAAGTACCGTTACTTGCGCAGTAAATGCTTTGGTTGAAGCAACGCCAATTTCGGGTCCGGCATGGGTGTAAACCCCTGCATGTGTTTCGCGCGGAATGCTTGAACCAACCACATTGCATACGCCAATAACCGTTGCACCGGCTGCTTTGGCAAGTTTTATAGCTTCGAGTGTGTCGGCAGTTTCGCCGCTTTGGCTAATTGCTATAACCAAATCGTCTTTATAAATTACCGGGTTACGATAACGGAATTCCGAACCATATTCAACTTCAACCGGTATGCGTGCATACTCTTCAATTAAATATTCGGCAACCAAACCGGCATGCCAACTGGTTCCGCAAGCAATTATTATTATGCGTTTTGCATTCGAAAGTGTGTCGAGTACCGGATGCAAGCCGCCTAAGCGAATTTGCAACAATTCGGGGTTTATTCTTCCACGGAACGTATCGTGAATAGAACGCGGTTGCTCGAAAATTTCTTTCAACATAAAATGCTCGTATCCGCCTTTTTCAATGGCTGAAATGTCGATATCGAGTTTCTTAATTTCCGGCGATAAACTTTCGTTATCGAGGTTTTTAAGCGAAATTTCGTTTTTCTTAATTACTGCAATATTATCGTCGTTCAGGTAAATTACACTTTTGGTGTATTCTACAATAGGAGTTGCATCTGAGGCTATATAATATTCGCCGTTACCAATACCAACAACCAGCGGGCTACCTTTACGGGCAGCAATCAGTTGGTCGGTTTCGTTGCGGCATACTACCACTAAACCATACGCACCAATTACTTTGGTAAGTGCAAGTCGAACAGCAACTTCGGCACTTACTTTATTGTGTTCGTAAATGTACTCAATTAAGTTTGCCAACACTTCGGTGTCGGTTTCACTCTGGAAAGTATAGTTTTTTTCTTTTAGAAATTCCTTTAATACCGAATAATTTTCAATAATTCCGTTGTGGATAACCACAAAATTACCGTTCATCGATTCGTGCGGGTGTGCGTTCACATCATTTGGTTCGCCATGGGTAGCCCAACGAGTATGTCCTATTCCTATATTTCCGGTAGTATCTTGTCCTTTAATAAAAGCTTCCAAATCGCTTACTTTACCTTTGCATTTATATACGTTGGTTTTGCTGTTCACCAATGCAATACCTGCCGAGTCGTAACCACGATATTCCAAGCGTTGCAATCCTTTAATTAAAATATCGTATGCAGGTTTATCTCCAATATATCCAACTATTCCGCACATAAATTAATTTATTTATAGGTTAATTTTACTGTATTGTATTTTTAAAGTAGCACCCCCCGGGGTATTAAAGTTTTTAAGTATTGTCCTATGCGGATAATAAGTAGGATAGGCTGCTTTAAGTGTCATTTCGAAAGGTTCGGTTGTATCCGATTTTAAATAATCCATAAGTTCTGCACCAATTTCAATTACATAATTGTTGGCTGTCGAATTATGCTGAATTGGCATAAAGGTACTTGAAAAGTAGTCTTTTATAAAATTAGTATCGCGCAATGCAATTAAGTTTGGTGTTGGTTTAAGCAAACTTGCATCCGATTCGGCACTGTTTCGAGGCAAAGTTATTGTTGCCCGTTCTATAATAGTTTTCTTTGATTTAACCGCATCGCGCCAATTAGCGTTTATATTAGGCAGTTTTATTTTTGTATACAATCCGTTCATTGGCTGAATATAAATTTCAGTCGCCTTATCATTCTCAATATTGCTAATAATCTCGGCATTATGTTCATGCGTAAAAAAACTAACTTTAACTGCTGCCGAATTGGCTGTTAATGTGTATTTTCTGTCGGCAGTATCGTGGTCGTGTCGGTAGATTAAGTTTAGTTGGGTTTCGGAATGCGGTAAATTAAAAAAAGCCAATCCACCTTCGGAAGCTACCTGATCCGTTCCAAAATACAGACCTTTAAAGACTTCCAAAAACTTTATATTTTGATAAGCTGTATCGGTAGTATTGGTAACAGCCCCTTTAATTTTTTGCAACAAAGGCTCAGGCATAGTAATTTTATACACTGTATCAAGCACGTCTATTGTATAATCGTAGTTTCCAACCAATTCCATATCTGCTTCAGAAATTTTATCTCTTGACGTGTACTCTTTTGTATAATCTAAACTTTTTTTAAGTTCAAAAATTTTCATTTTTTGCACCGTACCTTGATATCCGTAGTAATTATTTTCGTAATTGTTTGCTTTTGTAGTATCAATTCTATTACGCAACACCAATTCCAAACGCAATACTTTTGTTGTGTCAGACAAGGTAAGTGCAATACCCGGAGTTCTGAACTGGCTTGCAAATTCGGCTTTTGTTTTACCAAACACCGGGTCTACATAACTTCCCCAAATAGCCAAGGTGGCAATATTCGTATTTATCGAATCTTCTTTTACCGAATAGGCAAGTACCGGCTCGTTGGTAATTATTTCAGAGTTAAACTTAGCTTCGTTGGGAATAATGTCTAAAGCCCATTCGTTGGTTTGGTCGCAAGAATTTAATAGTAAAATACTTATAAATGCAAAAATTACATGTTTCACAGATTTCATCCGTCAAATTTAATTATGAATGATTATTAATAATTTAATTAAACCAACCAATAGCCAATGAATTTCAATAACGATTGAAATTCATTTTTATTTTAATTGAAGCATTCGTTGGTTTAAAACTTGTCAAAAGTAGTGTTTTGAATGAAAAATAAAAAAACGGATTAAAGATTTTTAACTAATCCGCTAAATTATTTAATGGTATTTCACTTAGTTTTCGCTGCAATTTCTTTTTCGGCAACTTTATCGTAGAATTCTGAATAAATATCGATATAATTTTCGTTATCCTGATAATCTAAATAAGGTTTTCCGCTTTGCTTGATATATTCGTCGAGTATTGGGTTTTTATTTGGTGTGCCCCAAATAAATGCATCGGAAAAATCGATTGCCAACTTATTTAAACTGTAGTAGTCCGGGTCGTTTGCAACCACATCAATGTCCGATTTTTCTACCCCGTCAATCATTAATTTCTCTGCAAAATTGGGGTTCAGTTTAGTCGAATAATCGTCGTCGTAAATAGAATATACCACTTTTGTATTGGTAAACAATGGGTCGTCGTTATAGGCTTTTTTCACGTACAACGGCACTAAACCAGCAAACCAGCCTTGACAATGAATAACATCGGGCGACCACCGCAGTTTTTTTACCGTTTCCAGCACACCGCGCGCATAAAAAATTACGCGTTCGTCGTTGTCTTTAAAAAATGCACCTTTTTCATTTTTAACGGTATGCTTTCGCTGAAAATAATCTTCGTTATCAATAAAGTAAATCTGCATTCGTGCCGATTGAATAGAGGCTACTTTTATAATTAGAGGGTGGTCGGAGTCATCTATTATCAAATTCATTCCCGAGAGCCGAATAACTTCATGCAGTTGATTACGTCTTTCGTTTACCAAACCAAAACGAGGCATAAAAGTTCTTATTTCTTTCCCTTTTTCTTGAATACCTTGTGGCAAATATCGACCTCGGTGCGACATTTCTGTTTCGGGAAGGTAAGGAGTTATCTCTTGAGATACAAATAAAACCCTTGTCTTTTCCATATTTGAATTTATATTGCGCTTAATTCGCTACAAAAATACAAAATAATATTGATTTTTACTAACTTTTTATTTTCGACTTTCTCTTATGCAATGATTTTTAGCAAAATAGCCTTGAAAATATTTTTTGCTTTTTTTTTTGAAATATTATAAACAATACTTATTTTTGCAAGCCGATTTGTATATAATGATTTAAAGCTAAATAAAATGAAAAAAGGACTTCATCCACAAGACTATCGCTTAGTTGCATTTAAGGATTTGTCAAATGACCATACTTTTATTACACGTTCAACGGTGAAATCGCGTGAAACTATTGAAATCGAAGGTGTTACTTATCCATTGATTAAAATTGAGATTTCAAATGCATCGCATCCGTTTTACACCGGTAAAATGAAATTGGTTGATACCGCCGGTCGTATTGACAAATTCAAAAACCGTTATCAAAAACACATCGATAAAAATAGCAAATAAATACCCTGTTTTTAAAAATCTTTTTATAGCCTCGTACTTAAACGAGGCTTTTTTTGTGTAATTTTGTAGTGAAAATTTAAACGCTCAAACTATGAACTGCATATTTTTTGAAGATAAATCGCGCTCGCACTTGCTACCGCTTACTTTTACAAAACCTGTGGCTTCTTTGCGCATCGGAATTTTAACCATTGCCGAAAAATGGATAATGCATTTGGATGCTCAATATTCGTATTTAACACAAGCTTATTTAGCACAGAAATTTCCGCTAATAGTTCAAAATGAGAACTTTTTAATCAATGGTTCTGTATTGCCCGATATGATTTTAATCGACTCCATTGTAAACCTACCTCCCAATTCGGTGCTTATGAAAAGCGGCATTGTGTTGGCAGCCAACGCAAGTTCGGAATTGGCAGCAACCTTCGATTATTCGAAAATTGAAGCATTTAACCAATTTGAATACACCTACGAAGTTCGAAAAATTGAAAAACCTTGGGATTTATTCTCAAAAAATGAAGATGCAATTCGTTACGATTTCGATTTGCTTACCGCAACCCGAGTTTCGGAACCTATCAGTTCTACCAATAAATTCCGTAACCCCGATCGTATTTTTATTGAAAAAGGCGCCACGGTCGAATTTTCGGTACTTGACCCCGGCGAAGGTTGTATATATATAGGAAGCGATGCTGAAATAATGGCAGGTTCGCTTATACACGGCTCGCTGGCTTTGTGCGAACATGCCGTATTAAAAATGGGTGCAAAAATTTATGGTGCAACCACCATTGGCCCGTATTCGAAAGTTGGCGGCGAAATTAACAACTCGGTTATTACCGGTTACTCAAACAAAGCACACGACGGTTTTTTGGGAAATTCGGTAATTGGCGAATGGTGTAACTTGGGCGCCGATTCGAACAATTCGAACCTCAAAAATAATTATGCCGAAGTAAAATTATGGTCGTATGAAGAACGTAAATTTGCACCTACCGGCTTGCAATTTTGCGGGTTAATTATGGGCGATCATTCAAAATGCGGCATTAATACCATGTTTAATACCGGTACGGTGGTTGGCGTAAGTGCAAATATATTTGGTTCGGGTTTTCCTCGTAATTTTATTCCTTCGTTTTCGTGGGGAGGTGCGCACGGTTTTACCGAATTTGCCGTACCCAAAGCCAACGAAGTTGCTACCCTTGTAATGCAACGGCGCGCTAAAAGCGAAACCGAAATAGCACAAGAATTGGAGATATTGGCTCATGTATTCGAAATAACCAAAGAATGGCGCAAATAGTAAGCATTGCGACTATTTGTCAGTACCAAACCAATTGGCACAAGGCTTGACTATAAGCCAAGTTGCTGTCGTTAGCCTGGAATTCAGGTTCAAAAAAAGAAAAGAAAAATTGTATGAATAATCGTAAGCAAAAAATTACGCACGAAATAAGCCTTGTTTTATCGCATGGCAATGAGAATGAACCCGATTTTATTCCGTTGTTGGAGGGCGATAATGAGCCGGTTGAAACTGAAAACTTCCCCGATGAACTGCCAATTTTGCCGTTGCGCAATGCGGTACTTTTTCCGGGAGTGGTTATTCCTATTTCGGTAGCACGCGAAAAATCGTTGAAACTGTTAAAGGAAGCAAACGCCGGAAATAGATTAATTGGTGCCGTGGCACAGATTGATATAATGATGGAAGAACCGGAAGTAAAAGATTTATACAAGGTAGGAACGGTAGCCAAAATTTTAAAAATTCTGGAAATGCCCGACGGTTCAAAGTCGGTTATTATTCAAGGACAATCGAGATTTACGATAGAAAAACAACTTGCACACGAGCCTTTTATTCGTGCTGCTGTTTCCGTATTGCCGGAGCAAAACAAAATTAAAGACGTTTCGAAATTTGATGCCTTGGTTGCTTCAATAAAAGATGAAGCTACCGAAATTATTCGTTTATCCTCCTCCATTCCCGAAGAAGCGGCATTTGCGCTTAAGAATATCGACAGCAGTGTGTTTTTAATCAATTTTATTGCTTCAAACTCCGAATTCGATATTCCGAATAAACAAACCTTGCTCGAAATTAACGATATTGAAGAACGTGGCTTGAAAATGCTTGAGTTTATGGCTATTGAAGTTAATAAGCTAAGGCTTAAGGACGATATTCAGTCGAAAGTTAAATTCGAATTAGACCAACAGCAACGCGAATACTTTTTGAACCAACAAATTAAAACCATTCGCAACGAGTTGGGCGGCGACCCGGTTGACCATGAAATTGAAGAACTGCAAAATAAAGTTGAAGGCAAAAAGTGGAGCAAAACTGTTGCCGATACCTATGAAAAAGAACTGAAAAAATTAGAGCGAATTAACCCGGCATCGCCCGATTATTCGAACCAAGTAAACTATTTGCAAATGCTTGCCGAATTGCCTTGGGGTGAATATACCACCGATAATTTCGACATAAAAAATGCTGCGCATGTGCTTGATGCCGAGCATTTTGGTTTAGATAAAGTAAAAGACCGCATTTTGGAGCATTTGGCAGTACTTAAACTTAAAGGCGACATGAAATCGCCTATATTGTGCCTCTACGGCCCGCCCGGAGTTGGTAAAACTTCGCTTGGTAAGTCGGTGGCCGAAGCGCTAAACCGCAAATATATACGCATGTCGTTGGGTGGTTTGCATGACGAAGCCGAAATTCGCGGACACCGCAAAACCTACATTGGTGCCATGCCGGGACGCATTATTCAAAACATTAAAAAAGCAAATTCATCGAACCCCGTTTTTATTTTAGATGAAATTGATAAAGTAGGCAACGATTTTAGAGGCGACCCTTCGTCGGCATTGCTTGAAGTGCTTGACCCGGAACAAAACGCTACCTTCTACGATAACTATTTGGAGCTTGAATTCGATTTGTCGAAGGTAATGTTTATTGCTACCGCCAACCATGTTTCGTCCATACACCCCGCCCTGCGCGACCGTATGGAAATGATTGAAGTAAGCGGTTATTTGCTCGAAGAAAAAATAGAAATCGCCAAAAAGCACCTTATACCAAAGCTGTTGGAAAACCATGGGCTGAAAAAAGCACAAATCGTTTTTTCGAACGAGGTACTTGAGTATGTAATAGAAAACCATACACGGGAATCGGGCGTAAGGTCTATGGAGAAAAAACTTGCTGCCGTAGTCCGCAATTTTGCCAAACGAGTAGCATTAGAAGAAAAAGTAGGCAAAACCGTAAAAATTGCCGATGTAAAACGCATTTTAGGTTCGCCCGAAGTTTTTAAAGACAAATATTCCGACGATAAATTGCCCGGCGTAGCTACCGGATTGGCTTGGACTGAGGCAGGCGGCGAAATTTTATATGTTGAAACCGCTATAAGCAAAGGTTCAGGCAACTTGTCGCTTACCGGCAATTTGGGCAATGTAATGAAAGAATCGGCGCAGTTGGCTATTGAATATATTAAATCGAAGGCCGATAAGCTGAACTTGCCCGATGAAGTATTGCAAAAGTACAATATCCATGTGCATGTTCCGGAAGGTGCTATACCCAAGGACGGCCCGTCGGCAGGTATAACGATGATAAGCTCGATGGTTTCGGCACTTACAGGCAAACGCGTAAGGTCTGATATTGCTATGACCGGCGAAATAACCCTACGCGGAAAAGTACTGCCGGTGGGCGGAATAAAAGAAAAAATTCTGGCAGCTAAACGTGCCGGCATTAAAGAAGTGGTTATGTCGCGCTTTAATAAACAAGACGTTGAACAAATAAAAACCGAGTATTTGGGCGAAATGAAATTCAGATACATCGACTCGATTGATGAATTGCTGGAATACGTAATTGTTAATGATTAATTGTTAATTCAATGGTGTTTAGTTAAGAAGCTTTCAAATAGTCGAAGACCTTTGAAACGGTTTATAAGCTAACCAATTTGATGTTCATAAACCAATAGAAAGGTTAAAGCCCGGCGCTGAACTAACCCCCCTTGAGTTTTAAATAGGTAAATAATTTGAAAAATATGTTAATTAAAAGGTTATAACGAGCATTTAGCTATTTTGCTTACC
>JAIFNC010000296.1 GCA_020047935.1 Bacteroidota bacterium | reverse complement strand
GGCCCGCCGACAATAAAAACCAAGTTTTTTGTGCCGCCGACCGCCTTTTTTTCAATAAATCCTGCCAATTCCTCCGAACTGTATTGTACACCATTTTCATCGAGCAGCACCACAAAATCGTCGGGTTTAAGCTTTGCCAAAATTAATTCGGCTTCTTTTTCTTTTTGTTGAAATTCGGAAAGGCTTTTGGTGTTTTTAAGCTCCGAAATTACCAAAAAATCGAATTTTGTGTAATGCTATTTTCATTTTATACTGTTTTCGGACGTGATAAGGCTTTGTGTTCAAGCGGGTTTTAGAGCATAACGATTCATATTAAAGTTTTTTTGAAGCTATTAGTTTCAAGTTTGCACATCTGCGAACAAAAAAAAGCAATGAATGTTCTACCAAAGAAAAATCCATGTTTCAATTTGTAATTGGTCAGTTGCCGACTGACTTTTTTTAATTTAAATTGGTCAGTTTCCAACATTCCCTATAAGTAATTTGGTGTTATTCTGCCAAAGTGTTTTTCCGGATTTTGTCCTGAAAAAGGTTTGTATATAAATTCAGCATTCATTGTTTCTTGCTTATTATCTGTCTTTTGGGAAAGGCATCCCAATCTTGTGTTAAAACATAATCGGTTAATTCGCTCATTGGATAATTTCCACTTTGAGACCAAATCTCTAAGTAGTCAATAATCCCATTTGTTATAAAAATTGTAGCATCGGCTCCAATCTCCAAATCAGAAGATTTAATCAATAATCCATTTAAAACAAATTTGTCCTTTTGAATCCTTTTTTTTGAAATATTATCATTGTGTGAAAATGTTACAAATAAACCGGTACCGGTATAATTATAATTTTCATCAGTTAAGTAATCCAATTGATGACGAAGTTTTAAACCATCATCATCACCATCAAGTAACAAATCTAAAATGTCAATTATGAATTTAGATTTAATCATTATGTTTTTTAATCTTTCGTTTAGAAATAGTCTCCCTTTTAATTGCAGATTTTTTGCTCCATTGCTTCAAATCAGAGTTTGGGTCAACATACTGCTCATCAAGTTGAGATTTTGTCAAACCCCTAAAGTTTTTAATCGTTATATGAATGCTTTTAGACAATTTCCACCAACCTACTTATTGCAGTTTAATTTTTATTGAATAACGTACTGTTTATTGTTTATACCAATCGTCGTCGGTTAGGTTGAATGAACCGGTTTTTGCAATACCTTTAAAATTACGCAACAAAACAAGGTTGTCGGTTTTTACTTCCTCAACCGGTTTTTGTACCGAAATAAAATCTTGCAAAATACGCTGCACCATAATAACACGTTCGTTTAGCGTAAAATACAATGAAACTTGTTTAACCACTACGCATCTACGCAATCCGGCTCTAAAATCGGTTAGCGGATATAAAGTAGGTCAAGCAAGTAATCAATTATTGCAAAATAATCGCTCTCAGCTTTTTCCGACCATTTTATTATATATTGCACAATTACAAATCTTTATAACGTTGATTAAAATTCTGTTGCATTTGGTTGTGCGTAATTAACCTGCCGGCTTTTATATCATCTAAACCTTCATCAATTGCACTTTGATCGCTTTTGCTAATCGTTGTCCACCAATCCGTTTTTGTGTTTAAAATCAGATGCTCGATTTCTTCCAACAAATCGAGGTTATAAACCTGTGCAATAATCGAAATCAACTGTATTTTCTTGCTTTCGATTAAATTTAGGTCATTAGATATTGAGTGTGTCATAATCAGTATTTTTTACAAATTTACGGAATTTGCACAACATATAAATTATTTAAAATAAGTAATCGCAATTATTTTAGAAAAAACGCTTGTTATTTTTTAAAATAATTTAAGTTAATTTTCTTTATTTGATATGTTTCTATTGGCGTTGTCCACACAAGGAAACTCGTTCTGCTTTATCTTCAACTGTCAATGCAAATTGATTGGTTAAATGTTCACTAACTTCGTCTAATGAATGTTCTTTTTGGTCTGAACTTAATTTCAGCATTGGATAAAAGAATTTTTGAAAATCCGGTATAGCCATTTTAATTTTTATGTTTCATTTCTATGCAATAACGAAAAGGGATATGCGGCGGTGGCTTTGGGCGGCTTGTGTAGTGAAGTGGGCGAAGCGAACGAAACGTAGCAAGCTGCCCAAAGCCACTGACTGCTAAGTGCGATGTTATGGTGTTAATAATCTATTCATTAAGTTGTTTATCATCTACATTACCAATCAATTTATCGAAATCCGATTTGAACTGTTTATCTTGAATAACCCTATATTTATCAAATTCACTTTCCGCAAATGCTTTGGCTATTGCATGGCTTACTTTTCCTGAATTTGTTAAAAGTTCTTTTTCGTTGAATTGTAAGAACGCATTTAATTTCGATGCCCAATCTTCCATTGTCATAGGAATGTTACGTTCCGCTTGTGTTTCGGCATAATCTAAATACATCGTTACAAATCGGTCTAACGATTTTATCTCTTGCATGTTTAAATAGTTTTTAGCTATCGAAACATCAGTTTTTATAATTTTCCCTTCCGGTGCATTTTTCCATGTAGTTAAGCCCATTTTATCTTTTTCGCTATCGGCTCTTTTTACAATCAATTCTGCTGCTGTGTGTCCATGAATTGCAAAGTGCAATTTGTTTTGAACAGAAGCAAAAAAATCTTTTGTTGTTGGACTATCCAAATTATAATCCATTGCTGTTGCATAAATGTCTGTGATTTTTTGATAAAATTTTCGCTCACTTGCTCTAATCTCTCTAATTTCAGCAAGCAATTGAGTAAAATATTCTTCACTCAAATAAGCTCCGTTTTTCAATCTTTCTTTATCCAAAACCCAACCACGTATAGAAAAATCTCGCAAAATATTTGTTGCCCATTGTCTAAATTGCGTTGCTCTTGTTGAATTTACTCGATAACCAACAGAAATAATGGCATCTAAGTTATAAAATTGAGTATCATAAGTTTTACCGTCTGCGGCAGTTGTCCGGAATTTCCGGATAACTGAATTTTCATTTAATTCATTACTTTTAAAGATGTTTTGTAAATGTTCGCTAATTGTTCTCACATCTACATCAAACAAGCCTGAAATTAGTTTTTGAGTAAGCCAAACAGTTTCCTCTTCAACGCGCACTTCAATACTATCTCCTCCTGCTTGTTTTGTAAATACAAGAAATTCAGCTGTACTATTTCGTATTTGTAATTTTTTGCTTTTATCCAGTTTCATTTTTTTACTTGTTCATGTGTGAATGCCAATATTTAACACCACTTATTATATTATTACAATACACTTCTTGGCTAACTCTCGCAGCTGGATGACAAGTTTCAATTATGATTTTTTTATCCGCTGTAAAATAAGCCTTCGGATAATTATTAACATTTTCAAACTTCGTCAATGTTTTTTTGTCCGCCTTTGATAGTTTTAAATCAGTATACAAGTAATTAATCGTTCCTCCGCCAATAATTATGTCAGGATTAATAATTTCAATTTGTTTCAATAATAGTAATTTGTGGGCAGTATAAGTGTTTTCAATTTCTTTATCATCACTGCTTGCAACACCGGGAAGTTTTCTAATATTAATTAATGCAATATTTTGTAAAACATCAATTAATTCAATATTTTCTCTGAAATCTTCAATTTTTTCCCAACTTATAAAGTTGTTTAAAATTCCGAAGGTAGAGTAAATTATATTAGTAAAAGTTGCTTTCATATTCGGATTTAAACCCGTTTCATATTTGGCATCTTGTATCAAATGTCGCATATCAAATTTTCCATGTTCACCTTTATCATGAGGTTCTTTTAAAATTATGTTATACTGTTTTTCAATCAACTTGTCAATCTCCTTAATTTGTTTTTTTAGTTCTATCATATTTCAGTTTTTTAATACACCATAACGATAAACAATTGCCGACGTTTTTTATTTTTGGGGGTTGTGTTGCGCCTGCGGCAACCCCCCAAAATAAAAAATGGCCAGTCAATTGTATGTTAGAGCCACTTTTTTATTTGTTTATCAGTTCAATATTATCTTTTGTTAGTCTGTACATTGAATTTACAAACTTATTTAATTCTTTTTCTTGTTTTTCTGTTTCTATATTTTGATTTTTCAATTCTGAAATTTTATTTACTAAATCAATTATTTTTTGTTGGTCTATTATTTTTACCATAGGAATTGGAAATTCTCTAAATCTCTCAACTCCAATATCAACTCCAATTCCACGTTTTTTTCCATTGGTTGTGAACCAATATTTACCAAAAGCTGAATTTAATTATCATCAAACGCAAATTCAGGTTCTTTAAACATTCCTTTACAAATTAATTTAGGTTGTTCAAAAGGATTAATTTTTGATGACCTATCTCTATGAATTCCATAAGGTTTATTTGAAGATGTAATGTTATCTTTAAATTTATCAAGATGTTTTTTTAGGTTTGGAAATTCATTCTTAGCAATTTTATCACGATTTAGTTTATCTGAAAATATTAGATACTGTCCATTCCAATTTATTTTATACTTTGAAATATCTGATGTATTTAAGTATTTTTTTATCACTTGCCTTTCTTTTGCAGTTAGTTTTAAATTTGTTAATTCATCTTCATTTATAATAAAAACACCTGTTTTTTTATCAATTTTGTCTGGTGCTTCCACTACTCCTTGTGAAACATAAAATAAATTACCTAAATTATCATAATCAACAGTCAATTCAATATTTTCTTCTGAATTGATGTTTATGTAATCTTCCTTTACAATATCTGAAAATTTTAATTCAATAAATGGAAGATTATCAATTTTATCGAACTTAGTTTCTTCATCTAAATTTCTGTATTTTATATTTTCATTTTTAACAACTTTTGAATAACTGTGTATCATGTGTTTACCTACAACTTTTTCAAAAATAGGCATATCGTTAAAGTTAACAATTTCGCAAAGTGATTTGTTTTGATAAATTCGTTTAATTAATTTTTTTGAACCACTACTTTTTACCCAATAAGAATTTGTTATGTAACTAATTAATCCCTTTTTGGATGATATATCAAATGCTTTATGTAGGAAGAAAAACCATAAATCCATTTTTCCGTCAATGTATTCAGTCCACAAACCGCTTTTTCTTAACGGCATAAATATTTTTTTACCGTCCATTTCTTTTATGTATGGCGGGTTTCCAATAATTAAATCAAAACCAATAAAATAACCATTTTCATCCAAAACTTCGGGGAATTCAAAACGCCACTCAAAAGCATTATTATAAACAGTTTTTAGTTTTTCATCATAGTTTTTTTGTAACTCTTGACGTTCTTTTTCTAAACGAAGTAGTTTCATTTTCCACTGTGTTTGGTCGTCTTTATTGAAAAAAATTGGCATTGTTCCAATTTCACTTTCAATCTTTCTGATTTTCTTTAAATCTTCGTCGCTTGGATTAACTGTTCTTGCAAAATTTTCTTTTTGCTCTGTTATAAAGCGTTCTAATGTTCTCTTTGAATTTCTATCAGTTGTATTTTTATAATCGGCAACAACTTGCTTGTATTTTTGTGTGAATGTTTTTAAGGATTGTGAACCACCGTTTCCATTTAACGAAAAATGAGAAATAAGTGAATTACCACATTTTATGTTTATATCAATATTAGGAAGTGTTTCAAGGTCTTTGAAATTGCTTTCTTTTGTGTAATAAGCATTTTTTAATAACTCAATCCACAAACGTAAACGACAAATATTCACTGATTTGGGATTGATGTCCACACCAAATAAACAATTTTCGATTAATTTTTGTTTTTCGTGGAAAATGGTTTCTTGTATTATTTGGCTTTCCTTATTTTTATAGTTGTACGTAAATAATTCACTATCAACTGCCAAATACAATTCATCGTTAATTACTTCTATTTCTACATCTCTTAATTTCCTTCCTTCTCCGTCAATAAGAATTTTTAATTCTGATTTTATCGCAATAAGTTCGTTTAATGCAGAAACTAAAAAATGTCCGCTACCAACTGCAGGGTCACAAATTTTTATTGAATTGAAAATTTCATTTGCTTTTTTAATTGGTATTTTGTCAATTTGATTATATAAGTCTGTAAAACTTTCAACACTTATAAATTCCTTTTCAGTTTTAAATTTTTCAATTATTGTCGAATATTAATCCAAGAACTGATGAATTGATTATTGTTTTATTTTTTACTTGTATCTCTGCTTTATTATCACTCGCAAAATTGTAACTGTCAAGAAATTCAAATAAATATTGCAATATTGGTTTTGAACCTGTTATTTTTTTGCCGTCATCATCTTTTAATACAGTTGTATTAAAAATTGGTAATTCGTAGTGATTTTTAAGTTGATTTATCTTAACTGTATCTTTTTCTAATTCTGTTAATTCAAATAAAGAACTATTTAAATAAGGAATTTTTTCATATTTTAATTGAAACACTTTTTTTCTTTCGGCTTGTCTCACTGCTAAAACTTCAAAGAATAATTCTCTTAACTCTTCAAAATCTCTAATCTTCGAATAATTTAAAAATAAATACTCTTTATTTGAATTATATTTTACTAATTGACTTTCAAGTAATTTTAAAAATAAAATACGATTTAACCAAGTAATACAAAGTTCTAAGCCGATGCTAAATAATTGTTCCGTTTCTGTTTCACCAAATCGTTCAGGTTCTTTTAAATTATGGATTATTTCATCGGATAATAAAATATTTATAGTGTTTTCAATAAAACTTCCGTCATGTTTCTCTTTTTCATTTAACCGTTCAATTCTTCTTACATTATTTACTTTTGTTTCTTGTAAACCAATAATATGAAGTAGTTCATTATAAAATTCACGATTTAGCTTATTACTATCATTTTGAAAAGTTAATTTTAAAAGATGTTCAGGTGAGAATATTTTATAAAGTTCAATTAAAGAACTTTCAGCATTAATCAAACTTTCGTTTAATTGAAAATGTGTACAAAATATTGTTTCTTCGGTATCTTCAATAAATGGTTTAGCTATTGACGAATAAAACCAATCTTTGTTTTTACTTTCTAAATGTTTATTATACCAATCATTATAATTTTTAATTAATATTTTATTTTGATAAAATATTCGTTCAAATTCTGATACGTTAAAAATAAACCAATCTATTGAATTTGTTATAATTAAATGTTTAATTTCAATATTCTTATTTATTATTCGTTCTTCTAAATAATATTGAATTAATTCTTGAAACGCTTTTTTGTTTAAATCATTAATTGTAATCATTTCAGCATTATTTTTTAATGCTTTCGTTTCAATGATTACACCAATTTTATCATTATCATCTTTTCCGTTGTAAATAACAAGGTCTATGTTGTTTATGTTTTCTTTTATGGTAAATTTATTTTTGTAGTATGTATCACGAAAAAAGTTATTTATATAATCTTTTAAAGTTTCTTCGTTGTCGTTTGGTTTTATTGCATTTAATAAAATTGCATAGTTTTCTTTAAATAGTGTTATTTCATCAATATATGGACATTGAGCCAAAAATGCTTTATTCAATGAGTTGCTAATATTTTTTATTTCTAATTTCATCTTATTTAATTTTTCGCAAATTTACCAAATCAATGTTATTATCAAAGCATCTTGTATTATTGTTTGCACGTATTTTTTATTGGCTCTAACAATTCCTTTATACTGATTTAGGGACAGAAACGCACTTTCGAGTTTGACGATTGGCGACTTGTAATTCAAAAACTATATCGTTTCTGAAATGCATTGG
>JAIFNC010000022.1 GCA_020047935.1 Bacteroidota bacterium | reverse complement strand
ATACTTTCCGGCGGCGAAAGTGCAGCTGCGCAGCAAGAAGCACGCGGACAGCAAGCCCCGCAAAAAGTGCAAACCATTCGCCGCGAAGAGCCTAAAATTGGACGAAACGATCCTTGTCCTTGCGGTAGCGGCAAAAAATACAAATCGTGCCACGGTAAAGACGCAAACTAGCACATAAACCAAAAACTTATTGCGAATTCATGAATAAAAGTAGTTTTTTTCGTGAATTCGCTTTTTTATTTATTAAAATTGAAACCATGAATCGCTTGAAAGGTGCTTATTCGAAGCGCTTATACGATTTTTACAAACTAGATACTTGGGTGCAATGCCCGGCACGCAAAAAGCAAGCTATAAACACACTTTGCTAATGACCAAAGTCTGGAAGAGGTAGTTAAGTTTGTTTGTGTACATTGTGGTTAAAATAGCGTGCTGAATGAAGCAATACCGTTTTGTGCAGAATCGTTGGGTAAAGCAACCTATTATCTTTCTTTAGGAGCACCCGTAACATTTAGAGTTTTTGAAAACTTTCGTTGAAGCTACTTTGCGCAAAAGAACGGTTGAAGAGCAGGAAAACAGTAGCTTGGCAGGCCGATTGTCGCGTTGGATGACATCAAGAAAAAACCGCAGTTCTATTTTGCAACTAATTATGCATAGTCTTCAGGAATTATTAAATTTCTTTCATAAATAATAGCTCGTACTTTTTTTACAATTTGTCAGGTACCGTAAATATATTGTTTGCATTTGTGTTAATGAAATTGAATAATTAGCATTCAGTTATAATTGTTGTAAGTATTGCTTTAACAGTAACTAGATTAAAACGCATGTTAATAAATGGTTAAGATTGCGAGTTTCGATTTTTTTTATTCAAAAAAAAGAAACTATCTTTGTAACCCAAATATTTGGGCAAGCTTTTATTTTAACATTTAACAATTATGACCAAAATTACTCAATTACTCACTGCTGTAGGAATTTTTCTTCTATCTACAGCCGCATTGGCACAAAATACTCTTAGTGGTATTGTTGTCGATGCATCTTCTAAAGAAACGCTTCCTGGAGCAAGTGTTTCTGTTGTAGGTACCTCTATTGGAACCATTACCGATTTAGATGGTAAATTCTCATTAAATTTGAAATCTTCGGAGGTTAAAATCCTTGTTAGTTTTGTTGGCTACACCGACAAAGAAATTTCATTTACACTAGACGGTAATACCAGTGCCGGATCTATTGAACTTGAATCGAATTCGGTAGGTATTGAAGAAATTGTTATTATTGCTTCAGTGGTAAAAGACCGACAAACACCCGTAGCAGTTTCTACAATTGACCCATTGCTTATTCTTGAAAAATTGGGAACAAAAGAGTTTCCCGAAATTTTAAAATCTACGCCTTCTGTTTATGCCACAAAGAGTAGCGGCGGTTTTGGCGATAGTCGAATAACATTGCGTGGTTTCGATTCAAATAATATTGGTGTGCTTATTAACGGTATTCCGGTAAACGACATGGAAAGTGGTAAAGTTTACTGGAGTAACTGGGCAGGTTTATCCGATGTTACATCGAGTAAACAAGTACAACGAGGATTAGGTGCCTCTAAATTAGCGCTTTCGTCGGTTGGTGGTACTATTAATATTATAACCAAATCTACCGATGTAAAACAAGGTGGTTCTGTTTATGTAGGCTACGGAAATGATGGTATGCGCAAAGAGTCGTTTACTACTTCCACAGGTATGCTTTCAAATGGCTGGGCCGTAACGCTTTCCGGTGCGCACACAAAAGGCGATGGTTATATTGATGCTACTTCGTTTGAAGGCTGGTCGTATTTTGTTAATATATCGAAAGTATTAAACGAAAAACATAAATTATCGTTTACTGCATTTGGTGCACCACAGTGGCACAACCAACGCTATTATAAACAAACCATACCTGCTTACCAAGCCTCTGCCGCCGGAAGCAAAAGCAACCTTGATTGGGG
Organism: Bacteroidota bacterium; assembly: GCA_020047935.1. Lineage (GTDB taxonomy): Bacteria > Bacteroidota > Bacteroidia > Bacteroidales > JAIFNC01 > JAIFNC01. The sequence continues at coordinate 8,619 of JAIFNC010000022.1, read as the reverse complement.
GTATAAAAACGGCGAAAAATACAATGCGGCGTATAATTATTATCATAAACCGCAAATTTCGTTGAACCATTACTGGAATATTAGTGAAACTTCAAAATTAGCAACCTCGGCCTATGCTTCTGTTTCTAGCGGTGGTGGTCGTCGTGTTTTTGGTGCAGCACAACTAACCAATGCACAAGGCTTAATAGATTGGGACGCTATGATTCTTCGAAATCAACAATCGGCCAACGGATCGGTTTCTGTTATGGCAAACAGCATTAATTCGCACAATTGGTACGGTGCGCTTTCTACTTATACTAAAGAATTAGACAATTTAGTAATTACCGGTGGATTCGATGGTCGTTTTTACCAAGGTATTCATGCCTATGAAATAGAAGATTTATTAGGCGGAAAGTATTTCTTGAATACGAACAACAAGAATGCACCCGTTGGCACAACCTATACAAAAGGCGATTATGTAAATTATCATAATATTGGTGAAGTTCTTTGGGCAGGTTTATTCGGACAAGTTGAATATTCTGTTGAACAATTTTCAGCATTTGTTTCGTCATCAGTTGCAAATAACAGCTACCGACGAATAGATTATTTTGCCTATTTACCGGGCGAACAAATTACCGATTGGTCTCAGTTTTGGACAACTACTTACAAAGGTGGTGTAAATTACAATATTAGTGCAAATCATAATATTTTTGCAAACGGTGGCTATATTAGTCGTGCACCTTATTTCCGCAACTCTTATATTGGTAATACAAACGTAGCCAATCCGGATGCTAAGAATGAGAAAATATTGACTTACGAACTAGGTTACGGTTTTCAATCGAAAACATTTAATGCAAAACTTAACGTATACAGAACCAGCTGGAAAGACAAAGGCTTAGTGCGAACCATTGGTGATGTTGTAGCTAATATTCCCGGCATTAATGCTTTGCACCAAGGTGTAGAATTAGAAATGAAATATAAACCTTCCAAAAAACTTACTGTTACCGGTATGTTCTCGCTTGGCGATTGGACTTGGACTGATGACATTGTTTTTGATGCCTATAATTTGGATAATGAATTACAGGGAACCTTTAAAGCTTATATGGCAGGTGCTAAAGTTGGCAATGCTGCTCAATTAACCGGCTATTTGGGTATAGATTACGAAATTCTCCCAAAATTTAAATTGGGTGGCGATTTCAATTATTGGGGAAAAAATTATGCTGAATTTGACCCAACTACTCGTACAAACGAAGCTGCTTCAGGTATACAGTCATGGCAATTACCCGATTCTTGGGAACTTAACATGAATGCTAACTATCATTTCAAAATGGCAGGTTTAGATGCAACTGTTTACGGAAACGTTGATAATATTTTAAATACCGAATACATTATTGACGGCGACGATGGTTCCGCACATGATATTAACACCTCAAGAGTTTTCTATGCGTTTGGCAGAACTTGGTCAGTTGCATTACGCATTAAATTTTAATTTCAATAAGTAGAAAAAATGAAAAAGCAATTATTATATCTGGCATCGGCTCTATTGATTATGGGCTCTTGCGACCCGATGGAAGACGTTTACAGTGAATTAGAGGAGACTAAACTTCCATATTCCGAAAATTTTTCTTATTCGCTTGGTACTGCCGATTATGCAACCGCAAGCACCGCAGCGCTTAAATTAGCGCAAACCGATGAAGAAAAAGCTGCAGCAAATAGCATTAAAACAAATAATGCTTTCAATAGCACGTATGGTGCCACTAAATTAATGAACAGTATTCTTGCTAAAAATTTTCCGGCGTTTAATAAATCGTCTGTTGCAAAAATTACGTACAATAATTACGATGGAAAAGCAACTTATTTGCTACCTTATGAAGCAGCCGCATTCTATGAACTAAAAGATGCCGATTATACTTCTTTAGGTGGTATTGTTGGGGCAGTTAAATACTTTATTCCTACTACCTTACCCGAAGCAGGTTTGCCTATTTTTCTTAAAGCAAAATACCCTACCGCAGTTAAAGACGAGTTAAAATTGGTAGCTTATAAATATTCTTCGGTACAGCCCTCAACCGGTCCGCAAGATGCAATTATTTATACCGAAGATTTTTCGACATTTCCTACTACAACAGGTACAATTATTAATTTGAACGGTTGGACTAATGAGTTAATTAAAGGAACTGCCGGTAAAACTTGGATTCCGAAATTGTACAGCGGAAATTATTACGCACAAATGTCGGCAAATGGAACTCCTGCCGAAGAAGCTGAGGCAGTAATTATTACTCAAGAAATAGATTTAACCGGTTATGAAGAGCCTACTTTGTCGTTCGATGTTAATGTAGGTTATTGGAAACACGACGGTTTGCAAGTAATGATTTCTAAAGATTACGATGGTACAAACTATGCAACTGCAACTTGGGATAATGTTACAGCTAATTTTACATTTCCTCAAATACCTACCAGTGGATATGGTACATTTGCAACTGCCGGTACCATGAAGCTTACCGGTTATACAGGTAAAATTAGAATTGCATTCAAATATACCGGAAACGATGTAGCACCGGCTACCGAAACAACTACTTACCAGGTAGATAATGTTATGGTTAAAGGTATTACCTATGCAAAAAAGAAAACTGTAACCGAAGATGTTGTAAAATACAACAAATTCTATCAGTTCGATGGTACAGCATGGAAACTTGTAACTTCAGTAAATGCAATTCAACCTTTTGAGTATGATGCCATGGGTAATCCGGGTCCGGGACAATATGACAATTTTTCTGCAACTGTTAAACCGGCAGACTACTTAAATAATTACTTTAAAACTATGTATCCGTTTGCTGTTGAAAATACAAAAAAAGCAATTACATACGCTTACTATAACGGCAGCAAAGCCGTGCGCATTGCCGATGAATACATATTAAAAGGTGGAATTTGGACTGTAGTTAGTCCGGTAGTAACCTATACTAATCAATTTATTCATAACGGCGAAGCTTGGTTCTTTGACCCAACTGTTAAGTTTACCATGGTAGCTGCCGATTATCAAATTATAGTAAATCATGTATTGGCTATTGACCCTACATGGGGATATACGGACAAATCGCGCGAGTTTTATTATGGAGCAGCTTCACGGTATTCAAATTTCGACCTTCGAGTAAGTACACGCAAAGCCCCTGTTGTTATTGCAGGTTTCGATGGATTATCGGATGCCGATGCTATTAAACTTATGTGGAAACGCCTACCCGAAGCTGTTAATATTTTATTGGAGGCTAAATTTCCTGCAGCCGTGCCGCAAGCCGATGGTATTGATGTAAATTATGAAGTTACATTTTATACTTATGAAAACGATTTATCGTCTGCATATTACAAAATTAAGTTTCAATGTATTTCAACCGGTAAATTTAAACTTATCGAAGATTCAAAGAAAATTTAATTCAGTTTAATATATTTATAAAAATCCGAGTTTTTAGCTCGGATTTTTTATTTTTTCTGAATTGCTATTATTATAGTATAATAATCGGAAAAACGTTAAATCATTATTGAGAATGTTTCGTGCGCACCCAAAGTATCTGCTAATATGTAATGCGTAACTTCACGTTCAACCTAAAAAAATAAAACCATGAAAATAATTGACAAATTAAAAGAACGATTTAAAAAACAAACCATTTGGGCAAACCTTTCCGATGCAATATTTGTATTACTTATAATTGGTGTAATAGTTCCGTACACCAGAACCGAAATTTTAGGTATAGGCGGCAGAATTCGTACCTATATTTGGCAGCCTACGGTTGATTTGGAAAACGCACCAACCTTATCAGTCGCCGATTACGATTTCGAAATTGCCGATTTGCAAGGAAACAAAATCAATTTTTCGAGTTTGAAAGGGAAAGTTGTGTTTCTTAATTTCTGGGCAACTTGGTGTCCGCCGTGTGTTGGCGAAATGCCCGATATCGAAAAATTATATGTAAAATTCAAGGACAATCCAAAGGTAGCGTTTGTAATTGTAAGTTCGGAAAGTTTAAGTGCAATTAAACCGTTTATTGAAAAACGTGAATACAAAATGCCGGTTTATATGCTGGTAAGCAGTTTGCCGCAAGCTTTTGGTTCGAATACCATTCCGGTTACTTTTATTATTTCGAAAACCGGAAAAGTTGCCGTAAACCAAGTAGGAGCTGCCAATTGGAGCGGTAGTAAAACCACTAATCTTATTGAGCAATTAATTGAAGAATTGCAGCATTAAATTCATTTTTTTAAATACCGACCAAACTTTACTTTTTTTATTTCGTATAAAAACAAAACAAGGTATGGGTCAAATAAAAAATTTATTACTTTTGCGCTTTAATTTTCAAATGCTATTACACGTGAAAAAAAACAGAACACATAGATTTAAAACAACGCTTTTTGCATTAGCAATTTGCATAGGGATAAACCTTAATGCGCAAGTACCGGATGGCTATTACTCCAGTGCCGATAATTTAACCGGTGCCGAACTAAAAGCAGCTTTACACAATATCATTAAAAACCATATAAAATTCCCATACACGTCAAGCACTACCGATGTATGGGACATTTTAAAAGAAACTGACCGCGATCCTAAAAATGCAGCGAACGTTATTCTTATTTATTCGGGTGTATCGGTTAATGCTGCTCAAGAATATAATAACGCAAACGGTTGGACTAGAGAACACGTGTGGGCAAAATCGCGCGGAAATTTAAGCACTGATACCCCGGGACCGGGAACCGATGTTCATAATTTGCGTCCCGAAGATGATAATACAAATTCCAAACGCTCGAACTATTGGTTCGATTACTGCAGCACTTCATACGATATTAATGGTTTGCCAACAGGTAATTACTTTAATACAACCAATCATACTTGGGAACCGCGCGATGCAGTAAAAGGCGATGTGGCACGAATAATCTTTTATATGGATGTACGATATGAAGGCACCAACGGCGAAATTGATTTAAAGGTTATCGATTATTTTCCGACCGATTATTACACGAACGAGCCTGTACATGCAAAGTTGGCAACCCTGTTGGAATGGAACCGACAAGACCCGCCCGACGATTTTGAACGCAACCGAAACGATGTAATTTATTCGAAATACCAAAAAAATCGCAATCCGTTTATCGATAAACCTGAATTGGTCGATAAAATTTGGACAGTAACCACTACTATTATTGAAAAACCTAAGGTTGAAACACTTTTAACTATCTTCCCTAACCCTTCTACCGGTTCGTTTACCGTGCAAACCGACAATTCGAACCGCGAAATTGCAATACGCGTTATAAATTCGGCAGGTATGGAAGTGCTAAATAGAAATTATGAAGGTTCAATTGCACAACTTGAAGGCTTTTCGCATGGCATTTACTCTGTTATAATAAAAACCGACAATGCCATTGAATTTAAAAAACTGGTAGTTGTAAATAATTGATAAACCAACGGTTGGAACTTCAACCTAACAGATGAATAAAACTTTTAAAACGGTGCAAGTAGTAAGCATTTCATTTGCTCACTTCTTGCACGATTTGTATGCGGCTTTTCTGGCGCCTGTTTTGCCGGTTATTATCCAGAAACTGAATATTTCCTATACCTCGGCAAGTTTACTTTCGGTAGCACAAAATTTGCCAACCATATTAAATCCTTTTTTGGGCCTAGCTGCCGACAAGCCCGGTATGCGAATATTTGTGGTTATAGCACCGGTTTTAACTGCTACTGCCATGAGCCTTATTGGGCTTTCGCCAAACTATACCATACTTTTGCTGCTTATGTTGGTTACCGGTATAAGTTCGGCGTTGTTTCATTTGCCATCGCCGGTTATGATACACGAATTTTCGGGCACCAAAATTGGTTTAGGTATGAGTTTTTATGCTGCCGCCGGCGAATTGGCGCGCACTGCCGGCCCGTTTGTAATAGTTGCCGCCATTTCGCTTTGGGGTTTCGAAGGTACTTGGCGACTTATACCATTTTCAGTCGTACTTTCGCTCTATTTATTTTTTCTGTTCAATACAAAAAATATACTTAAAGGCAAAATTCAACCAACTATAAATACCACCGGCGTTCTTGAAGAATTAAATAATCATAAAACCTTCTTTTTAACAATGTTGGGATTCTTATTTTTTAATGCTGCAATTAGAGCTTCACTTTCGACATTTCTGCCCACCTACCTGCACGAACAAGGCAAAAGCCTTGTTTTTGGCGGAAGTGCAATAGCTGTGTACCAGTTGGCAGGTGCAGGCGGTTCGTTGGTGGTAGGAGCACTTTCCGATTATATTGGAAGAAAAAGAATGCTGTTTGCCATCGGAATATTGTCGCCGGTTTTTATGCAATTGTTCCTGTTTTTTTCCGATTCAATGCTCGGTTTTGTGTTTCTTACCGCTACCGGGTTTGTTATACTTTCGTCGGGCTCTATTTTATTGGTGCTTACACAAGAACTAAATTCGAAGCGAAAAGCATTTGTTAATGGTATTTATATGACAATAAATTTTGTAAGTACTGCGTTAATGTTACCGATAATTGGATTTATCAGCGATTTTTCCGGCCTAAAATCTGTTTATAATTATTCGGTATATGCCGGTGTAATTGCCGTTTTTTTTATTATCTTTATTCCGACAAATAAATTAGATAAAAAATAGTTTAAGCCGGGTAATTGGGTATCATTTTTGATTTAAAAAACAAAGTTTAGCGACATTTATTAAATTACATCTTATGAAAGGTTTATACAAACTTTTATTTATTGTGCTGCCGGTAGCACTCATTGGTGCCTGTACCGGCGAAAATAGCCAAACAAAAGAAGCCTATTTGTTGCAAGAAGCAGCCGACTCTGCCCAATTTGGTATCGGAAAAGTGAAGAAAGTTATTTACTCATTTCCGTCGCCGCATGAAGTAACCTTACTACTAACGGAACAAGCCGGTGCAAAGTTTTCCGAATCGTTTTTGTTTCCGCTTAATAGAATTGATGCCTATATAACTTCGGGCGACAAAGCATTTTTACTGGGTGTACTTAGTACCGATATGAATTTTGCCGGTTTGTACAAACAAAACCAAACCAGCCTTAATTATTTGGATGCGGTGGTACGAATTTCGGACAATTTGGGAGTAAATGAACCAATAGCCGATTCGCTGCTCAGAAAATTGGAAAAAGGAATGATTAATAAAGAAGACATGCTTAAATTGTTTTCTGAAAACTACATGACCTTGGAAAACTTTTTGAAAGAAAATGAACGCGGCGAGCAAGTTGCCATTTTACTTGCCGGAGGCTGGATTGAAGGCTTGTATCTGGCCATAAAAATTGCCGAACAGTCGGATACGGTAAATGAAAAATTGGCAGAACGAATAGCAGGTCAATCCATATCCATGAATTCATTGCTTTCCTATTGCGAAGACTACCGAAATACTCCTTATGTAAATAAAATGCACGGTGATTTAGTTAAATTAAACGAAAAATTTATTGAATTAAATAAAATTTCATCGGACGACAATTTGCATAAAACTTCAGCATACAACGAGTTAACAAAGGCTATTGAAAAATTCAGGAATTCTTTCCTTGAAATCAGCCAAAATTAATTATACGAAATAAAGAATTTCTTTTATTTTTGAGAAAAAAAGCACATGAGAAACCATTTTCGAATTCTATTAGCATTGATTTTCTTATTCCCAATGGGAATATATGCTCAATGTACCGATTTTGCAAAGGAAAAAGGGCTTCCGTTGGTAAATTCCGACGGTTATGTTTCCGACGGACACTTAAACACACTTACCATGTCGGAAGGTGAAGAAATAAACATGCACCGACCACTATATAAAGGGCTAAGCTACCGAATTGTATTTATTGCCGACGAAAATATTCAAACCATTGGCATTTTGGTTAAAGATTCGGAAAAACGCCGAATTATGAACAAAGTTTATAAAGGTAAAGCCGTAATTTGGGACGTTACCCCTTCGGAAAACTTAGAGCTTACCATTGGTATGCTTATACCGTACGCAGGGCTCGAAGAAATGAAGCAAGGCTGCGTAGCTATGTTGGTTGGAGTTCGAAACTAAGATTTCAACAACTTATGTCAAACTACTTTTTAACGGCGTAGTAGCAAACTTTTGGCGAATGAATTTTTTCATCCTTCTTCAATTTTTTTATCGCCTTATCCACTTCTACCTTATCAATTCCGGCTATTTCGGCAATTTCACCGGCTTTTAGCGGTTTGTCCTGCGCTTCCATGGTTTTAAAAACCAAACTTATTGTATCCATTTTATTCGTGTTTAGAATTTGAGGCTAAGATAAAAAATTGTTTTTAGAAAAGTTTAAAATTGAAAAATTAGTTTTTCTGCTCGAAAGCAACCTTGCAACAAAACTGTTTAATTTAAACCGCTTTTTCATTTAAGGTACGAATCTATTTACTCATTTACTTATTTAATCATTCAAAATTCGAAATTCATCATTCAAAATTCAAAATTCATCATTCAAATAATCATAAAACTCTGTTAATTCTTTTCAACCAATAAAAAAAAGCATACTTTTGCGGTATGAAACAAGTTTTTCGCATAGCGTTGTTTTTGCTGGTTCTTTACCTGAATTTTAAGCCGCTTACCGATTTTATCGAGCAGTTCAGGGTAAGTTCGGCTTGTTGCGAAAATACTTGCCACAGGGA
>JAIFNC010000197.1 GCA_020047935.1 Bacteroidota bacterium | reverse complement strand
TTATTTCATTTAGAAGAGGAAAATTCAGCGCAATTCAGTGCTTTTCAATCCTATTGGTAGGATGTAGTTTGTTTTTTGTTTTGTTAATTTTATTTTACGAAGTTAACTTATTGCAATGAAAACCGCGAAGCAGTTTAATTTTAATTGTCACCTGTGCAACCGGTGCTAGAATTAGCCGATTGAACGACAACCCCGGCGGGGTTGAACTAACATTTATTCAACCACGCCCGGGTTGTTTTTCTATGCAAACTTTACACCTCGGGTTGCAACCCCAATGCTGTGAGCTTAAGCCTGAAAAGGCTTGAATTTTAATAACCCGGTACGTAGTGCCGGGTTATTAAAATTGAACCACTTCGTGGTTATTTACTTCAAATAAACACTTGCGAAACTAAAGCATATTTATTTTGAAGCTTAACAAATTAAGCTTTTTGCTTTTCTTCCGGTTTTGCTGCCAGTTCGTTTTTAACAAACAAACCGCCAATAATAAGCAAAATTAGCACTATTAAACCCGATGAAACCATCGAAACTGTTTGTCCTAATTGGTACGACTTAGGTTCGAACTTAAATTCGAGTGCGTATACCCCTTTTGGCAAAGTCATACCTCTAAGCACATAATTTACACGAATATGCGGTTTCAATTCGCCATTTATGTAAGCATTCCAACCGTACGGATAATAGATTTCTGAGAATACCGCAAACTCATCGCGTTTGGTATTTACTTGGTACACCAAATGATTTGGTTTGTATTGTGCCAATTTAATTTGCGAAATTATATCGCCCGAATCTAAGGGTTGAATAGCCGGTAAGGCATACTCTTTACAATCGGCTTCCTCAACAATAGCAGTTTGCAAAGCGTTGAAATCGTATAAGCTCGCAATAGCTTGATCGGCCGAAGGTACTTTTTTAATTTCGCTAACAAACCAAGCATTGCCGTGGGCACCCATATTAAGCTCCGAATATGGTTTTCCTTCTTTGGTAGGAATAATTACATACTTGGTATTAAGCATGTTTATTACTTCTTCGGTTATTTTGTTCGAACGCAGGTCGGAAAAATGATAATCAATCAATTCTTGATAACGACCTAATTTTGCACCATGATAACCACCGATTGATTTGTGAAAATACGGAGTATAACCATCGTTAAAAGGGTCGCGACTTAAATTCAAAACACGGTAATTCGGGTCTACGTCTTTAAGAATCATCAAGTCTGCATCCGATTTTTGGAATACATTTTTAGCCACTGTTCCGGTTACAAATAAATCGTTGTTTAAGTAACGTTTATCTACGCTCCATAAATCGACCAAAACAAGCGCTGCAATAACCAATATAGCATATTCTTTTTTCAATTTTTTGAAGCCAAACAATGCAATTACCGCCGCACCAAGCAACACATAAATAAGCGAGCGTATAGCGTCGGCAGTAAAAATACTCTGACGAATTTCTTCTAAGTTGGTAAACATAGCCTGATATTGTGGTGCTTGCTCTTTATATTGCTCGAGCACTTGGGCAAACATTCTCGATTCTTCCGAAGAAATAAAATCGAAAAACAAGGCAGGCATAGCAATAAATGCCAATGTTATGGCAACTAAAGCTCCCGAAACAGCATAAATAGTTTTGCGCTTCGCTTTTAGTAGTTCAGGTTTTTCGAAAATTTCTTTCAAGGTCCAAATTGCCATAAACGGAATTGCCAAACTGATAATAACCAATGCCATGGAAACCGTTCGGAATTTGTTGTACATAGGTAAGTAATTAAACATAAAATCGGTTATGGCACCCAAATTACTTCCCCAAGCCAACACCAACGAAAGTAATGAAACCGACAGTACAAACCATTTTATTTTTCCGTCGACAATAAACAAGCCCAAAATAAAAAGTGCGAAAATTATAGCGCCTGCGTATACCGGCCCCGAAGTAAAGGGCTGATTGCCCCAATAATGATTTTGCTGCGAAATAATTTGAGCAAATTCAGGAGTTGCATTTTCCATCGCATCGGCATTATTGGCTATATAGCCGCTGGCACCGCCTTTAACATTGGGTATATACAAAGTCCAAGTTTCGCCAATTCCGTAACTCCAACTCATGGCATAATTTTTATCCAAACCGGTGGTTTTTGTCGAATTTCCTTTCATTTCAACCACTTTGCCGTACACTTCTTTGCCCACAGGCGAAGCTATTTCAATCCCTTGTTCAAGTTTTAAATCGGTTTTGCTACGGGTACTTTCTTTTCCGTACTCATAGGTAGTAATCAAATTGGTAATATTGGGCAATACCGCCAAAACAGCAGCAACTGCCAATACTGCCGATGCTTTTAAGAAATCGGGGAACGTCTTTTTAATCAGTGCATCAACCTTAAAAACCACTACTAAAATAAGTGCCGCCAATGCCAAATAATAGGTTATTTGAACGTGCGTAGTCGAAATTTCGATACCCAACGCTATGGTTGTAATTACTGCACCCAAAATATATTTTTTGCGATAGGTTAAAATAATACCGCCCAACACCGGCGCCATGTAAGCAATTGCATATGCTTTGGTTATATGCCCGGCTTCAATAATTATAAAATTGTACGATGCAAAAGCAAACGCCACCGCACCCAGCACACTAAGTAATTTATCGAATTTAAGGCTAACCAGAAAAATATAAAACCCAAGCAAATAAATAAACAATATGGCTGCAGTACCAAAAGGCAAGCCTAAACGCAAAGCACGTTGCGCCCATAAAAATACATTGTACGATTCTCCGCCTTTAATATGGTAAGCCGGCATACCGCCAAACATCGAGTTGGTCCATTGCGACTCTTCGCCGGGGTTATTTTTCTCGAAATCATTTAGCTCTTTTGCAGCTCCTTTTGCATGAATATCGTCACCCTGACGCAGCGTTTTACCTTCCAAAACCGGACTAAAATACACCAAGCTTATTGCTATAAATAACAAAACAACCAGCAAATGCGCCCAGATAGGTTTCAGAAGTTTTAATAATTTTTCCATATAATTAGTTTTTCAATAGTTTTTTTTTGAAAGGGAATTAAATCTTTTTTAGCATACTTACAATACTTACGTTGCCTTTAATAAGTTCTTTCAACTCACTAATTTTTACGCGTTCTTGCAGCATGGTATCGCGGTAGCGAATGGTTACGGTATTGTCTTGCAAACTTTGGTGGTCAACCGTTACGCAATATGGCGTGCCAATGGCATCCATTCTGCGATACCTGCGACCAATGGTGTCTTTTTCTTCGTAATAGGTATTAAATTCGAATTTCAAATCGTTAACAATTTCCGAAGCTTTTTCAGGTAAACCGTCTTTTTTGGTAAGCGGAAGTACTGCCAATTTAATGGGTGCCAATGCCGGCGGAATGCGCAATACTACACGTTCGTCTTTGGTGCCGTCTTCTTTGTCCAAAACTTCTTCGTCGTAAGCCGTGGCAAGTACCGAAAGGAACAACCGATCTAAACCGATTGAAGTTTCAATTACATAAGGTATATACGACTGGTTTTCTTCGTTGTCGAAATATTGCAATTTTTTGCCCGAAAATTCTTGATGATTTTTCAAATCGAAATCGGTTCGCGAATGTATGCCTTCAATTTCTTTAAAACCAAACGGGAAATTAAACTCAATATCGGCTGCGGCATTGGCGTAATGGGCCAATTTTTCGTGGTTATGGAATCGGTATTTTTCAACTCCCAAGCCAAGCGCGTGGTGCCATTTCAACCTACGTTCTTTCCATAACTCATACCATTTCATTTCTTCGCCCGGTTTTACAAAAAACTGCATTTCCATTTGTTCGAACTCGCGCATACGGAAAATAAACTGACGAGCCACAATTTCATTGCGGAATGCTTTTCCGATTTGCGCAATACCAAACGGAATTTTCATACGTCCGCTTTTTTGCACATTCAGATAGTTTACAAAAATACCTTGTGCCGTTTCGGGGCGTAAATATATGGTACCGGCATCTTCTGAAACCGAACCCATTTGGGTTGAAAACATTAGGTTGAATTGTCGAACATCAGTCCAGTTACAAGTACCGGAAACCGGGCAGACAATACCGTTTTCAACAATAATATTTTTTATCTCGTCCAAATTGCTTGCTTCCAAAGCAGCAACAAATCGGGCAGAAAGTTCTTCAATTTGTTTTGCATAGCCAACTACACGCTCGTTGGTGGCTAAAAATTGTTGTTTATCGAATTTATCGCCAAAACGTTTTTCGGCTTTTTCAACTTCTTTGTCAATTTTAGCATGAATTTTCTCTCGGTGTTCTTCAATAAGTACATCGGCGCGGTATCGTTTTTTCGAATCTTTGTTATCAATCAAAGGGTCGTTAAAAGCGCCAACGTGTCCCGAAGCTTTCCATACGGTTGGGTGCATGAAAATTGCCGAATCTAAGCCAACAATGTTTTCGTGCAACAGCACCATCGATTTCCACCAATATTCTTTCAGGTTGTTTTTTAGCTCCACGCCCAACTGCCCGTAATCGTAAACAGCGCTTAAACCGTCGTAAATTTCCGACGATTGGAAAATAAAACCGTATTCTTTTGCATGTGCAATAAGCTTTTTAAACACATCAGCTTGCTGAGCCATATTATTTTGTTTTACTTGTTTTTAAGAATTTCGCAAAACGCAAAAATAAATGAAATATTCAAATTAACAACATTCATTTTTTTGAAGAAAACGTATTTATGAAAATTTGCTCTTTGATTCACTATTTACACCTAAGTTTTACTTTACTAAGTTAGATTTTTTCTTTAAAAACCACGAAGAGCTTGAATTTTAGTTAAGCAGCGGCATTCCTTAAAGTTTTAACCTATATAAAACCGCCACGGTTTGTTTTTCCATAGCTCGCCGGCATAGTCAATGCCTATTCTTGGGGCTGTTTTTATTTCGAAAATTAGCGGTATTTCAGGTTCTTCGAGCCAAATTCTTTCCGAAGTTTGCAGATTTTCGAAATTGAACGATTGGTCTATTTCGAGCATTTTGGTTAATCTTCCGGGGCCGTTCACTGCGGTTAATCCGCGAAGTAGCACAGCTTCCGGATTGCCTTCCGGTGCTGTTACCATATTAAGCATATGGTACATACCGTAAATAAGGTACACATACAAAATGCCACCTTGCCGGTACATCGGTTCAACGCGCGGTTTGCGTCCTTTCGATGCATGGCAAGCCAAATCTTCTTCGCCACGGTAAGCTTCGGTTTCCGAAATTACATAGCGTTCAATGGTTCCGGAATCGAACTTCCGAACCAAAATTTTACCCAACAGTTCGGGAGCAATCACCAATACATCGCGTAAAAAAAAATCAGGCGCAATGCGTTTTCCTTCTTGTTTATTCATCGGCTGCGTCTTCAGAGCTTATTTCCGACGAAAAAATTTCGGGCACCGCACCGGCTTCTTTTTCGCAAAGTATTTTTAACTGCTTTAATCCGTTTTCGAAATCGGTTCCTAAGCTCGAATCCATGGTTAAGCCTATCAGTCGCTCAAAAGGGTAGGTTAAGTTTCCGTACATTTGCCATGTTACCTCAATGCCTTCGTTTACGGTGTTTAGCGTAAAAACGCCCGACGAATGCATTTCGTAAGGTTCCAAAAATACTAAATTAAAGTTCATGGTTTCCAATTCAACCGCATCGTAAATGGTCATGCAACCTTTGCCCAATACTTTGCCGTTCCAGCAGCGTTTTTGCCCAATGCCGCGTGTACCTTCGTAGGTATTTGGGGCAGTTGGTTCTTGCACCATCCAAGGGTCCCACGCCTCCCAATTTTCGAGCGAAACAATGTTTTCGTACACTACTTCAAGCGGTGCAGCAATGGTTATTTTACGCTCTACTTGGTAGGTTGCAGGTAACAATGCGGTAATTAAGAAAAAAAGAGCAACTATTCCTGCCAATATCAAAAGACTAATTTTAAGTGCTTTCATTTCGCAAGGTTTTTGAATTGTATTTGTACAACGTACCATATACTATGTGCGCATGGCTCAGTTAATTTAGTGCTTATTAGAACACGGAATATACAGGAAAAAGTCGAATTACGCAAGTTTTTATTGTGTGTTTTTTATCGTCTCTATGTTGTCCGGCGGTGCATATTAAATAAAGATACTATCTTTTCAAAAGATAGTATCTGTGTGCAGGCACCCAAACTAACAATGTACGTACATAGAATAACAATATACGTACATAGATTAATAATTAGTATATAAGCTATTTTTAAAGAAAAAAGTTTACACGAAATTAGGAAAGTGTTTATTAATTCGATAACTTGCCGAACTATTGCGCTGATACTATATGGGAAAATAAAAGAGGCGAAAAATAGATGAAAAAAGTAGGTTGCTTAAAAAGCAAGACTGTAGTTAGCAAACGAAAAATAATTGAAACGAATTGTGCATTGCACAATTTGTGCCAAATACAAACGGAACAAATTTATATAAATATGATTTACAACAAATTACCGAATTTAATAGGTTCCGATAAAAAAGATATTAATGCAACGAGGTTGCAGCAGTATAAACGTTATATGCAAGCGTAATAGACCGATAGTGCTAAACATAAACGACAGTAAAAAATTGAAAAAAAAGCCAACCCTTCGTAAAATTAAAAGAGCTGCAAGCCAACGCTTTTGCAGCACATTTAATTTTGCCCAACCGCACCACATCTCCGTAGAATCATTATTATCAACCGAATGATTCTCAACAAAACATATTATCAAACACTACGGGACAAGTTTCAAAATGTCCAAACGCTATCAATTGACAGTTTGGACAATTCCGTTGATCTATCAGTAAAGATGATACTTGAACATTACCGAAAAAATGAATTTCTACATATTAATTTTCAAAATGCCAAAGAATCAATTTTACTTGTAGCTCAACAATTATTTATTGAATTTGCAAATGATATTTATCTAAATCATATTGATTTCCCTAAATTGATAGTGGGTAAAACAATCTTGAGGGATGAAAGAAAATATGCAGACGGCAAAAGGAAAGATTATTTACTTCGAAGTGTAGCTGGCAACAAATACATATTGTTTGACAAAAAAAATTCAGTTGAAATTAAAAAATCTTATGATGAGTTATTAAAAAATTTCACCCCAATCGAACAAGGAGTACAACAGAAAACCATAACAAATTACACAAAATATTTTGAAGAACTAAACGGTGGAAAGCAGAGAGAATTTACACCTACAAGTTTTGAGATGAAATCCGTTTTCATATCAAAGAAACCGCTTTGGGACAGTTTAGGTATTAAAAATAAAATCCCTTCTACATATTTTCCGAATCCAAGAGAAGAAAGCCATTTGACAGAAACAAGGTCGATTCCTGCACTATCAGATTGTATGATTTATTTTACTCCAAAATACGAAGTTTGCTATCAACAACTTTTACAGAAAAGAGAGAAAATAAAAACCATTGTAATTTTTGATACGGAAGCAGATAAGCTAAACCAAATAATGCAAGACCAATTAAAATACAAATTCAATGTAATAGTTTTATCAAATTCCAATGCTCCAACAAAATCGGAATTGATTCCTTGTTGGAACTGGTTTAATGAAGAATTAGAAATAATAGATGCCTTATGATAGATTTTTTGATAATTAAAGACGAATCATTAAATGCCTTAATTCAAAAGATTGATGAAAGCATTATTTATGTTAAAAGCGAATTCGGAATTGAATTAAAAAGTTATGAGGCAATGCTTCGCATTGCCTTTAATGCTATTCATACCGATACATTTAATAATATTTTAGAAAGACTTGAAACCAATAGAGAACTTGAAAGGGGTTTGGATAATTTTGGAGGTTATAATTTAGAATCGTTACAAAACAACAATCCCAAGTACGATTTAAAAGCAATTATCAATTTTCTTAAAACTGCAAAACTTAAAGAGAATTCTTTAATTGCTCATCTTCAAGCATCACAGAAAAAAGAAATTGCAATTTTTGATACCAACGAAATAGATTTATTTAAAGGGAAAATAAGAAACTATAAAATCGAGTTTATTGCTTACAATCAGTTAAAGAAAATTGATACAAGCAAAAAAGTAATTGTGTTCCATTCATTCAATGGCAAAAAGGATTTTGACTTTATTTACAATCACGACAACGATATTTTTCTTGTAATTTATGAACACGAATACAACCTCTATCAAAAGCAAATCACACTTAGAAAGAATTTGATTGAAGCCGAAATAAATTCGGCTGATAGAATGAAAATTTGCGGTGTTAAATATATCGAACCACACAATTTTGAATTTTCTGTTAGCTCCACGATTGACAATATAGTTAATCGACTTGACGATTGGGGAAATAGGGCTTATGACGGCTACAAAACAGAATGTGATGTATTGCTTGATGATATTGAAGAAAAAGTGTTTTATAAAGTCAAAACTGATAAAGGAATTTATTTATTAGAAAGTTTCGACACTCTATTTTCTAAAAATGGCGATTTTATAAAAACCTTCAAAGTTAAAATTGGAGAACAAATTAGAATTTACCCCAAAGCTCAATTAGCGGAAAATCTATATCAAGTGGCTGTAGAAACTGAACCCGAAATTTTCGGAAAAGTTGAAGAGCATTCCAAGCATTGGCAAGAAATAATAAATAATCTAAAAAGGAAACATAGCATAGAACATCTACATAAAAATTTGAAAGAAAAAGGGCTTAGAGTGTTGTCAGCCACTTTAGAATCTTATGGAAAAGGAGTTAGAAAATTCCCAATGTATAACAATGATTTAAGAGCAATATTCCAATTTTATTATCCTGACAAAACCACAAATGAAATTGATGTTATTCTAAAGCCAATTTTGAAATCTAAAACAACTTATAATAGCACAATGATTGTTTTAGGACGAGGCTTAAAACAAGAACTAAAATTATTTTTAAAAGAAAAAAAGGTTGGAGAAATTTTAGAAAAGAGACATTTTAATACAAATACTTTACAAATTTTCATTGAACACCATATGCCAATTCAGCAAATTTTGGAAAAAACGGTAATTGCAGAGCAGCTTGAAGCATTAGAATTAGATTTACATTTTCAATAAATACAAATGAAACCAAAAGAAGGAAGAGATATTGTAATAAACAGAGTAAGAAAAGAGTTAATCGGCCCAGGTTCCGATATATTCTTGTGCAATGCTGACTATACGGACGAAATAATTGAAGGTAAACCTTTGCAAAGATATTTTTCGGCAATTCTATTTCCAAAGCAAATACAATCAAATCCAGATGACAATGGCTCTGATGAAACAACAGAGGAAGAAAGTGTAGTTGAAAATATTGATGTAGTTGAAAATGAATCTCAAAGTGAAATTCCACCTATTGCTGATGAATCATTAGAAGAAGATGAAACTGACCATACAGATACTCAACCAAAGTACGTTTCAAAATCTTTCTTTCCATCGCATTACGGTATTACATTTTCAACTGAAAAATCTTGTAAATCCTTTAAAACTGAAATAAACTTTGGCAATTATTCAAAAGCAAATTATGCTGATATAAAACTCCCTTATGATGGTGGAGAGTTGCAATACTTAGAGAAATTCGGTTTAAATCCTTATGTACAATATGATGCTGAAAACAAAGTATTGTTTCAAGTTGGTTTACTCCAAAGAATTAAGGACAAACAAATAAATCCTGACTATTTATTTTTTCAAGATGCTTTAAAGGCTTTGAGAAATGAAACTTCTAATGAATTGGGTTTATTGAAGTCCATTAACAAATTATTCTTTAAGGATAAATATAAACGAAATGACAATAAAGTTGAACTTGACATTTCAATTGAAGAAATTTTAGAATCCGAAAATCAACACCTTGAATTAAAGCTATCGGAACAACCAAACTGTGATTCAAGTAAATGGCATAAAGCCTTAAAAGATGGATTGTATTTGCATTTTAAAATCTATTCGGATTCAGACAAATACTTTATAAAAGTAGTTTTAGAAAACAAGTGTGAAATAGAAAAAAATAAATTTTCTGTTTCAAAAGAAAAAGTAAATCAAGTAAGTTGTTTTCAAACAGAAATATATGTTGAATGTGCCAATTTATTACCATTCAGAGATTACAAAAAGCATTTATTTAAAACTGACGAGGACAAAATGCTTGATTATTTGTACCAAAACAAATTGGCTTTTGGTATTGGACATAATACCTCTTGCACTTGGTACAACAACGAATCAAACGAAATTCCCAAATGGATTAAAAGTACCTTTTTGCCTGATTACGATGTAAAAAGTCAAAGTTCAGAAACAGATAAAATCAATTCTGAAATTTTAAGCATTAAAAAACTTTCAACTTACAATTCCAATACAAGTGAAATCATTTCTAATCTCAAACAAGTAGCGGAGGCATATAGAAAATGGATTGACGCAGAAAATAAAGTAGCGTTAGGAAATGAATTTGGCATAGAAAATATTGAAAAGTGTGAAGTAATCTATAACCGAATAAATACAGGAATTAAGCATTTAGAAA
The DNA here is from genome assembly GCA_020047935.1 of Bacteroidota bacterium. Classification (GTDB taxonomy): domain Bacteria; phylum Bacteroidota; class Bacteroidia; order Bacteroidales; family JAIFNC01; genus JAIFNC01. The sequence goes on along the minus strand of JAIFNC010000197.1, from coordinate 7,512 downwards.
ATAACGCTAATGCTTTGCTTTCATTTCAATTAGCAAATACCGCTATCTATTTGCAAATGTTCCAAAGCCAATTAAATTTTGCCGAGAAGAAAGAAGGCTATGAGGTTTGGGAACAAAACGAAACCATACAATACACATATTCAGAATACGGAACAAAGGCATTTCCTAGTAACACAGAACCAGCTTGGCGACCTTTTCAATTAGCTTTTGTTCTACAATCTATCACTTCGTTTGTTGATGAAAATTGTGAAGAACGAGAATTGATTGACTTGCTTTATTTCCCGACAGGTGGAGGAAAGACAGAAGCATATTTAGCAGTTTCAGCATTCTTGATTTTTTGGAGAAGGTTGGAATTTACTGAAAACTATGGAGGTGTAAATATTATAATTCGTTACACACTTCGTTTGCTTTCCGCTCAACAATTTGAAAGAGCATCAAAACTAATTTTGGCTTGTGAATTTATTCGACAAAACTTTAAAGATTTAGGTGCAGAAAGAATATCAATTGGATTTTGGGTTGGTAGTTCTTCAATTCCGAATGAAATCAGAAATACATTTGGAACTGGTGCCGAAACTAAATTAGACAAACTTAATGGTAAGTTCTTAAATGGCACATACAACTCAAATAGAGATGTAAACCCGTTTCAACTTTCAAATTGTCAGTGGTGTAATACCAAAATGATTTCTAAGGTAAAACAAAATGATACCTCATTTCAAATTGGACATAGAATAAGCAACAATAAATTGAATAGTTTTTGTCTAAACAATAAATGCTGTTTTTCGGAAGAAAAAAATGGTTTGCCAATTGTTTTAGTTGATGAAGATATTTACAACAGACCACCAACAATATTATTTGCTACAGTAGATAAATTCGCAATGCTTGCTTGGAAAGGCGAAGCAACGAATTTGTTCAATCAAAATCGTAAGCCCGATTTAATCATTCAAGACGAATTACACTTGCTAAATGGTACTTTAGGAAGTTTAGTTGGTTTATTTGAAAATGCTTTATTAGAACTTTGTTCTACTGGAAATCAGAAACCAAAAATTATTGCATCAACTGCAACAGTTAAAAATGTTGATAAGCAAATACTTGGTTTGTATGGACGAAAAGCAAGAATTTTTCCGCAATACGCCACAAATTCAGACGATACATTTTTCTCAAAGGTAATTCCAACAAGTAAACGTAAATATATCGGAGTACTACCAACTGGAAAAACTACAGTTGTTACAAATCTGCAATTATTAGCTTCGTTAATGTATGCAAGGCTTGAAATTTGGCAACAATCGACAAACAAAGAAGATGCTGATAGTTTTTGGACAATCCTTTCCTACTTCAAAAGTTTAAAAGAAATTGGAAGATTTGCTAATAAAATCAACTCAGAACTAAAGCCAACAGTAAAGCAATTACAAGTAAGATATTTGAATGATAACTATTTGCTAGCAAATAACTACCAAAAACTTTCTTACAGAAATGTAGAATTGACAAGTCGAATACCTAATGAAAAAATTAAAAAGAACCTTGACAAATTAGACACTCAATTTGATGGTAGCCTTGAAAAACATAAATCTTATGACATTGTTTTGGCTACAAATATGATAAGTGTAGGACTTGATGTAAGCCGATTGGGTGTAATGCTTATGAATGGAATGCCACCAAATACAGCAGAATATATTCAAGCAAGTAGTCGTGTAGCAAGGAAGAACGAAGGAGTTGTGTTTACACTTTACGATCCATTCAACACAAGAGATATTTCATTCTATGAAGATTTTGTTCAGTTTCATAAAACTTTTTACAAACAAGTTGAACCATTAAGCGTAACGCCATTTGCTGAAAATGCTTTAGATAAAATGTTGTTTACGATGATACTTGCTTATTTCCGCCATACAACTCAATACACAGCTAATAACATGGCTAACGCATTAATTAATAATGATGTTAAAAAAGAACTGAAAGCTAACCTAAAGAAAATTTTTGCTTCTCATAAATTTGCCGAACAAGATTTGGAATTAATCAATGAAAAAATTGATGAAATAATAAGTCGATGGCGTATAAGAGTAGAAGACCGAAACGATTTGAAATATTATTGGAAAGACCATAAAAAAGAATCATTAATTACGCCTTTGCAAGAAAAAATAAATGACTCCGATGTATTAGTTGCAATGCAATCAATGAGAAGTGTAGAACCCAATTCTGAAATTTTAATAAAACAATATTAAGCTATGCCATTCCAAAAATTACAACACAGCAGAAGTAAACATATTTCAAATTATGGTGGAGTTGGCTCTATTATTGAAACAACAGATTGTTCAATAATCATAGAAACATTTGATAATTGGGGCTATTCAAATTTGAATCAAGCACTATCAGATTTTATTTTAAAAGATGATAGATTACTTCAAAGACTAAAAATCAGATTCCCAAATTTGAAACATTTGGTTTCTATTCCGTCTTATAAATCCTATAATCAAAATAATCCACCAATAGTACAACCAAAAGCGAATTATTTCCCTAAATGGTTTTATTGTCCACAGTGCCACAGATTTGCTGATTATGCTGAATGGAAAAAGCGTTGGCCAAATGCAAGATTAAATTTTTTCGACCCTCCTAAGTGTGCAAATAAAGATTGCAAGGAAAGCCATTTAGAACAGATACGATTTGTTTCCACGTGCGCAGACGGTCATATACTCGATTTGCCTTGGGCTTATTGGAATAATCGATTACCAAATGACAAAACAAATATTGAAGATAATGATGATGAAAACACAACTAAGTTAAAAGGACCACAATTAGATTTTTCAAAAAAATGTTGTGAAAATCAATCATTGAAATATAAGATAAGTAGAGAGAATACGGAGCTTTCAGGTATTTGGATTGAATGTGAAAATTGCAAGAAAAAAGCAAACCTAAAAGGTGTTTTCAACTACGAACAAAAATGTTTAGGTAAGAAATATTGGCTTGGACAAACAGTTGGAAAATTCTCTGATGAACCTTGTGAACAAACCACATCAGTAAAAGTTAAAACAAGCAATAGCGTATATTATGCCAATACTTTAAGCAGTTTATTTATACCCGATTTGCAAATAAACTTGTCAAATGAAAACAGAATTGAGCTAGATAATTTAATTGATAGCGGACAAATTCCAAAGGAACAAATAATACAATTTTATAGTATTCAAAAAGGTATTTCTAAAGAACTTATTGAGCAATATTTAGAAACAGGAGAGATTAAATACATTCCAGATAATGTTTACAGACAAACTGAATACGAGTATTTTTTAAATAAAGATCAACCCGAGGACAAGCAAATTAAATTTAGAGTAATAAACTGCGAAGACCAAATATTTGGGTTCTCTAAACTTGTGAAAATTGACAAGCTAAAAAGAATTAGCGTTCAAACTTCATTCACACGAAACGAGCCTATTGATATTGATTCAATTTTGCAAGACCAAAATGATTATGCTAGTAACTATAATGTAAAAAGACAATCTGTTTCAAAAAACAATTTTGACACAAAAACACTTCCTGCAATTGAAAGTTATGGAGAAGGCATTATATTTGTATTGGACAATCAACTTCTTTCACAATGGGAAATGCAAGAAGATGTAATTTTAAGAACTGAAATTATAAAATCAAACGCATCAAGTGCTGACTGGAAATCGCATAAAATAATTGCAGAAACATTAACTCCACGGAAAATGTTAATTCATACTCTTTCTCACTTAATTATGCGAGAGTTAGAATATGTAAGTGGTTACCCAACATCTTCGTTACAAGAAAGACTTTTTGTAAGCGAAAATATGCACGGACTTTTAATATCTGCTTTTGACGGCACAGACGGTTATTTGGGTGGACTTTCAAACCTATGTAACGACCTTACAAACTTAAACAAGATAATTGAAAGTGCAATCTTTAGGGCTACTGACTGTTCTTCCGACCCAATCTGTTTAGATTCGACAGGGCAAGGCGTTGGACAATTAAATTTATCCGCTTGCCATTCTTGCACCCTGACACCTGAAACTTCTTGTGAGCTTTCAAACCTGTATTTAGATAGAAAACTATTAATCGACAGAAATTATGGTTACTTTAAAAATGTAATTAACGAATAAAAAGCTAACGCATTTGGTAGCACATTTGCATTTTTTGCCGACACACAAACCAACGCTAAGAATGCAAAAGAGCTACCAAGCCAACTCACCAAGACAGCAGTAAACAATGGACAAAAGGGAGCCGAGAGACAGAACGCCAGCACCTAACGTCGGTTTGGCAAAAGTGGCGATTCAGTTCTCCGCAGACATATTTGTGGTTAATCATTGGTCTGTTCCTCGCATCAGCAGTTGTGGTGAAAATCGCCACCTTCGCCAAGCCCGAATCCTTTATCAACAAATGTAGGAAAACGGAAATAACAATCACTCTCATTCTACCGACGATTTTAAATCCATTTTCGAATTGTTTGCTTTCGTTTTCCGTAATTTTCGTTTTAAATTAAATTGCTTATTTTAGCCGTTAAATATTTTTATTGAAACTATGAGCAATTTTACAAAAGTAATTAAAAAATTTCCGCGAACTTTTTGGGTCGCCATAACCATGGAGGTTTTTGAGCGCTGGGCGTGGTACGGTGTTTTTATGGTGTTGGCAATTTATCTTACCGGCTCGCGCGATACCGGCGCACTGGGTTTTACGCAAACCCAAAAAGGTTCTATAATGGGCGTAGTGGTGGCAATTTTGTATTTTATGCCGCTTTTAACCGGTGCCATTGCCGACAAGTTCGGGTATAAAAAAGTATTGTTGCTCGCTTTTGGAATTTTATCGTCGGGCTATTTGCTTATGGGCTATATGACTACTTATAGTTCAATGTTTCTTATTTTCTTGTTTGTAGCCGTTGGTGCTGCGCTTTTTAAACCGGTTATTTCTGCCACCATTACCAAAACCACCGACGATGAAACTTCATCCATAGGTTTCGGACTTTTTTACATGATGGTAAATGTGGGCGGTTTTATAGGGCCTTTATTTGCTTCCAAATTACGTGCTTACGATTGGAGCTATGTTTTTATAATGGCTTCCGCAATTATTCTGGTAAATTTTATTTTGGTTATTTTCTTCTATAAAGAACCAAAGCGCACCATTAACAACGATTCGCTCATTGATTCGGTTACAAAAGTGCTTAAAAACATATTTGTAGCACTTTCCGATTATAAGTTGGTTATCTTTTTAGTTATCATGGTTGGTTTTTGGACCTTGTTAAACCAGCTATACTACGCAATGCCGGTGTTTATTGACCAATGGATGGATAATAATTTTGCCCGAAATGATTACCAACCTCGATGCAGCGTTTATTGTACTGTTTCAAATTTTAGTTTCAACCTTTGTTATGCGTTTTAAACCGCTTAATGCCATGATGGGCGGCATAATTATCGGCGGTATTGGTTTTTCGCTTTCCTATGCTACGGCAAATCCGTTGTATGCTTCTTTGGGTATTATAATTTTCGCTTTTGGCGAAATGTCAAGCTCGCCAAAATTTACCGAATATGTAGGTAAAATTGCGCCTCCCGGAAAAGAGGCTTTGTACATGGGTACTTCGTTTTTGCCGGTAGCGGCAGGTAATTATTTTGCAGGGCTTATTTCCGGTCCGGTGTATCAAAACATGTCCGACAAGGTTACCCTTTTGCAGCGCGAAGTAGCTGCTCGCGGGTTAACGGTTCCGGAAGTATCGGAAACGTTTTCGCAAAACGATTACATGGCCAATGTGGCTGCGCAATTGCAAATGACTAACGAACAACTTACGCAATATCTCTGGAATACCTACCACCCGAATAATTTGTGGTATTTAATCGGCGGAATTTCTTTGGCTACTGTAGTGCTGTTATATATATACGATAAATTTATTTTGAAAAGCAAAAAGTAGTGAAACGTATACAAATTATATAAAAATGAGGTTGTTGCAATTTTTGTAGCAACCTCTTTTGCTTTTTTTGCATCTAAGTATTGTACAAATGAATTAAACCTTAATGAAATTCAACATGAAAATAGGTGGTAAATATTTAACAATAATTGCAATTATATTGGTTTTTGTTTCGGCTTGCGAGCGAAGTATTTTTAGTAAAAAACTTAGCCCAAACTACGAACTGAATACCTACATTTACGAAATACTTAAAGGGCAAAAATGGTATTTATGGACCGATAACGTACCCGAAATAGACCCCGAAAGTGTTTGGGACTCGCGCGAATATTTCGACCAATTGTTGTATAAAGAAATTGACCGTTGGAGTTATATTGACACAAAAGCCAGCCACGATGCACATTACGAAGAGGGCAAGTACGTTGGTTTTGGTTTTGGGTATGCTTGGGATTTGCAAATGAATTTGCGAGTAGCTTATGTATTTCCCAACTCGCCCATGTCGGAAAAAGGCGTTAAGCGCGGGTATAAAATTTCGGAAATCGGCGGCAAAAAAGTTTCATCTTTAATGAACTCCGGAACGTTGTCGGCAGCCTTTGGTGCGGCAAGTGCAGGCGTTACGGTATCGTTTAAAGTAGAATCGCCTGAGGGTGAACAGCAAACTTTCAGCATAGTAAAGCGCGAAGTGTTTGAAAAATCGGTGCTGGTACACAAAGTTTTCACATCCGATAATATCAAAACCGGGTATTTATTTCTGAAATCGTTTATTGAACCTACCAAAGCTGAATTGAAAACCGCTTTTGAGTTGTTTAAACAAGAAAACGTAAAGCGTTTAATTATCGATTTGCGTTATAACGGCGGCGGAACATCGTACATAATTCGAGCAAAGCCGATAAAAATACGGTAACAAAACTCGACCGCGACGAAACCGGAATCGATGCAATGCAAGTGGTTATTATACAGTCGTTCCGAACCGCATCGGCAAGCGAAATTATTATAAATTCGTTAAAGCCTTTTGTTGAAGTAAAAACGGTAGGCGAAAAAACCCACGGTAAGCCGGTTGGCATGTATTCGTTCGATTTTGAAGATATGGTTATTGTGCCAATTTCGTTTAAAACCACCAATGGCAGCGGCGAAGGCGACTATTATTCCGGTATTGAAGCCGATTTTTTTGTTGAGGAAGACTTGTTGCACGATTTGGGCGATGCCAAAGAAATTTGCCTGAAACAAGCTTTACATTATACAACAACAGGCTCGTTTTTGGGACTTACCAAAAAATCGAGCATAATAAAACCCGCAATAAGTTTATATGGTTTAAAAGGCGAAATAGGAGCCGAATAATTAAGCTTTTAGCTTATTCATATATTCCGAAAGGGCAACTTCAATCGTTTGCCCTTTTATTTTGTAGTAAATATTCGAAACACCGCAAGCAATCAGCATTTCGGCAGCTTCGCGAATTCCGGAGCAAAACTCGCCTGCTCGGTGCGTATCGGAACTGATGGTAAAAAGTGCACCCTTGGTTTTGCCGAATGTAACAGTTTCGGCATCGGGGTAAAACGAAGGAAAATCGCCTTTGTAAAAACCACGCGTATTAATTTCGATAATTACTTCGTTTTGAG
>JAIFNC010000323.1 GCA_020047935.1 Bacteroidota bacterium | reverse complement strand
GCCTTACTGTTTACCGAAGAAGTGGTAGTATTGCCCGGTTTTGGCGCATTTAAAGTAAATTATAAATCGTCGGTTGTAAAAGATATTTCGGACGAAATGGCTGCTATTTTACCTCCGGTAAAAGAAGTTTCGTTTAGTTCTGAAATGAAAGAAGGCGCCGGATTATTGGCTGCTTACATTTCAAAAGTTGAAAATTTAAGCATACAAGACGCCGAAACAAAATTGGCTGAATATACAAAACAAATTTCGGCACGGCTTGAAGCGGGCGAAATAGTTAATTTTGAAGGCATAGGAACCTTATATTATACAAAAGACAAACGAGTTGAATTTGTATCGGAAGCGGGTGCTAATTTTAATGCCGAATCGATGGGAATGGGCGCAATTCAGGTTGAAAACACCGAGGCAATGAGCCGTGAACAGGTGGTGGATAATTCCAAAAAATCGTTTTTTGCACGAATAAATTGGTTACGTGCTTCTATTTATACCGTTGCTGTATTGCTAATTGTAGCCTTAGGCGTATATTTTTACTACAATAATTTGCATGTTACTGCTTATAAAAAAGCGATGGCAATGGTCGATAATTTTAGCAACGAGGAGGCAGTGGTTTTTGATACGGCAAATAATGTTGAAAAAATTGAGCAGCCGTCGGTTGATTCCATTTCGGATACCGAACTTAGCGACGAACGTAAAAAGCAAATATTTTCAAGAGAAAGACAAAAGGCTGATTCGGTTGCGAATTTAATTTCGAGCGAAGAACCTAAAAAAGAAGCCGGACGTAATCAGAAAACTACGACTGAATTAAACAAAAAAGTAACTTCAAATAAAACGGTAGGTCGATTCCATATTATAGCCGGCAGTTTTTCGACTTATGATAATGCCGTGTTGCTCAAAAACGATTTGTTGAAAGAAGGTTTTTCGGGTGCGCAAGTACTGCCACTCGACAAAAAAATGTATAGGGTTGCCGTTGAATCGCTTTCGACCAAAGAGGAAGCAACTATAGCTTTGGAACGAGTTAAAAGCAAGCCTAACAGAAGCACTGCTTGGTTGCTCGAATTGTAATACAGGTATTTTTCAATCAAAAACTTCGTTTAAAACAAAATTTAGGCGAAGTTTTTTTTGTCGAAATATTTATTTCAAAATTTATACGTTTTAGCAATGTACCCAAACAATTTAAGACCATGAAATTAGCATCCATTCAATCATTCGTTTCGCACAAGAAATTTGCATTGGCAGGCGTATCGGCGACTCCTCAAAAATTTGGAAATACCATTTATAAAGAATTAACCAACAAAGGTATTTTTGTTCAACAAGTTCACCCAAAACACACCGAATTAAACGGTGCGCCATGTGTGGGTTCTATTGCTGAACTCGATACCGAAATTAAGGCATTAATAATTGTAACCAAGCCCGAAAACACCATAAAATTGGTTGAAGAAGCACTGGCAAAAGGCATTACCCATTTTTGGTTTCAGCAAGGTTCGTATAACGAAGTTGCGGTTAAAAAAGCCACCGATGAAGGAGCCACGGTAATTGCAAAACGTTGTATTTTAATGTTTACCGAACCGGTTAAATCAATTCACAAATTCCACAGAGGATTGACCCGAGTTTTTGGAGGATTTCCGAAATAAATGAAATATAAAAAGCGCATTTTAATTGCGCTTTTTTAACCTGATTTATTCACAAAATGACAATTCGAGACCTATACCATGCTGTTAATGCAAACAAACAAGTTTTAGCGTTCATGGTGCATGGCTATGACTTATTCTTTTTTCGAACCCAATACATTTTAAACCACAAATACACGCCCGACCCAATTAAAAACAGCACAATTAAACCCGAAATAGGAACCACCAAAATATAAAACGGTCCCATAAAAACCTCGTACATTCTGCCTACATGAAATTCGAGTGCCACGTTCCAAAGGCTAATTTTTTCGGAAGTAATTTCGGCAGGCATTTCGGCAAATTGCAATTGGGTAGCCACCGGAAAAGCGCCGCCCGAATAATCGAACCAAAACTCTTGCCCAAAGCCATTTACCAAATAGCCGGCTACGGCAGCATTACCGAAAGGCGAAGTCATGCCGGCAGCGGGTTGGTACATCTCGCCGGTTAGGTAATCTTGTGCCGCATATTGGTCGGGAAACCAGCGGTAGATGCCCGAAAAGGAGCCTACCAAATATGTACCTTTGCCTGAATTTTTGAGTACATTTACGCCCATTACACTAACCGGCGGTTGGTACGGATAAGGCTGCAAATCGCTCGCAAAATCATTGTCGGAAAAGTAAAATCCTTCCGATGTGGCAAAAACCCAACGCTGCAATTGGTCGTCGTACAAAACGGCGCGTATTCTGTCGAACCATGGATTGGGTGTGTCGAGTATGGTGTATTTTATTTTGCCTATATATTTGTTGGCTATAGGAATAAGCAACGGCGGACGCAGAAAAATGCCTGTTGCCGTGGTAATTATCAATATTATAGCGGTATATAAACCAATTTGGTTATGCCATCGCATATTGGTTTTCTTATACACAACACGTTTCTCGCGTGAAATGGCAAACTTGCCGGTCTTAAAGTATTTACGGAAGGTAAAAAAGAACACACCGGTAAACGAAATGATAATGAAAATAATACCGGTTAAATCGACCACCAATTTACCCACAGTGCCAAAAATTTCGCCGCTGTGAATTATCCACAACGTTTTAAAAAGTCCAACCTTATTTTCGAAATCGGTTGGTTTTGGCAATTTAAATTCGGTAAGTTGAGTAGTTCCGAGCGGCATTTTGAACAATTCGGAACGGGTAAAAATATGCAAAACTTGGTCTTTTTCAACCAACGAAGTAATGCGTTTGTGGTGAACCGGAAGTTCAATTTCTTCCCAAGCTTTTTTGTTTGGGTTGAAATAAAAAATCCCGAACAGTGTGCCGGCGTACCAACTGTGGTCGGAAGTTTTAATTAAATCGTAAATTTTATGATTATCGGTTCCCTCGGCAAAACCGGCATTGTAATTTTCGAATTTCGAGTAGTTTTCGGTTGCCAAATACACACCAACGTTGCCAAAAATCAAGGCACTGTCTTTACCAATTTCAACCGAGCCTTTTACGGCGGCATTGTTCCAATTGTTGAATTTATAATTGGCCGGCATCCATGATCGGCTTAAATCGATTGAAGAAAAAAGCTCGCGATGATTCAAAATAATCCCCGAAATTGAAAATAATATAAGCGGAAGCACTACCACAAAGCTTAATATACTGTGGTATTTTTTAAAAAATCGTAAGAATTTATTCTTCATATTGAAACAAAATTTAATAGGAGTTTGCCTATTTTTAAAATCCAACTAATTTACTTAATAAGGTCAAAATTTACTATTATCTTCTGCTCCAACGTATCTAAACTAACTTCTAAAGTGTATTTCGAAACATCTAAAGTATCCAAAATAGCAAAATACGACGAACAAGGATATTCAATTCTATCTACAAAAAATCGATTGCTGCTTGCTATGTTTTCCGAAAATTTGATGCTGCTCATAATACGATTATCGAAACCGGGCTCGCAGCTAATAACAAAATTTGAAAAATCGTAATTGCTACTATCTTATTTTTGAATAGTTTGACATGCAAATAAATGCATAGCTATAAACAGACAAATTAAAAAAGTGCTACTCGTAAATATTTTTCTCATAGTGGCGAATTTTAGATTTCATAAATTATATTCGTAAGCAAAGATAAAAACAATACGGTTTTTTTCTTATACAAAGTAGAAATTAAAAAAGCGTTTCAAAATTGTTAGTTGTTTAACACAACGTGCTTTGCGCGGTAGGTCGTTTTGTACGATTAAATAACAGGCAAAGCACGAGAATTTATAATCGGAACCCGAATTTGAGGTAGCGCCTGAATCGACGATTTTGCCGGACTGAGCAAAATGGTCAACGATTTCATACTTAAAAAACAATTGAAAATGAACCTTTTGCAAAATAAAATAAGTTATATCGAAAAATTTTTCGCATAATAGTGGATAATACAAGAAGACTTAAAAAATATTAACTTCATATAGAATTAAGTTGAATTTTTTCTCAAAACCCAAATTTTTATCATAGTTTTCTAACTTGAAAAATTTGTACCTTTGCACCAAAATTAAACGCAAAGCAATGTTAAATAACGAATTATTTAATCCGAAAAGCATAGCCGTTATCGGTGCTTCGAACAATATAAACAAGCCCGGCGGAAAAATTCTGAAAAACCTGATTGATGGCGGTTTTAAAGGCGAATTGTATGCCAATAACCCCAAGGAAGATACGGTTCAGGGCTTAAAAGCTTACAAACATATTGAAGATTTGCCGCAGGTTGATATGGCTATTGTTGCCATTGCTGCCGAATTTATTCCGAATGTTGCCGAAATACTTACTACCCAACACGGTACCAAAGCTTTTATCGTTATTTCGGCAGGCTTTAGCGAAATGGGACCCGAAGGTGCCAAACTCGAAAAAGAACTGGTTGACCATATAAACGCTGCCGGTGCAACCCTTATCGGGCCAAACTGCACGGGCGTTATAACACCTTTTCATCAGGGTATTTTTACTCTGCCTATTCCGAAACTCGACCCAAAAGGCTGCGATTTTATTTCGGGTTCGGGTGCCACCGCTTGTTTTATTATGGAAGCCGGCATACCGAAAGGCTTGCGTTTTGCAAACATTATAGCTGTAGGCAACAGCGCACAAGTGGGCGTAGAAGATGTGCTGGAACACATGGACTTAAATTTTAACCCCGAAACCGATTCGCCGGTTAAATTAATGTACATGGAACGCATTGACAAACCGGCTAAATTGCTTAAACATGCTTCTTCTTTAATTCGTAAAGGTTGCAAAATTGCAGCTGTAAAAGCCGGCAGTTCCGAAGAAGGAAGCCGAGCCGCTTCGTCGCACACCGGTGCCATGGCAAACCCCGACAAAGCGGTGGATGCACTTTTCAAAAAAGCCGGAATTGTTCGTTGCTACGGCCGCGAAGAACTTATTGCAGTAGCTTCGGTATTTATGCACCCAACCTTAACCGGAAAAAACATAGCTATTATAACCCACGCCGGCGGCCCTGCCGTAATGCTTACCGACGAGCTTTCGAAAGGTAATTTGGCAATTCCGCATTTGGACAACGAGTTTTCGCGGTTTCTTGCCGAAGAATTATACCCCGGTTCATCGGTTGCCAACCCAATTGACTTTTTGGCTACCGGTACCGCTCAGCAATTAGATACCATTATTAATTATGTCGATAACAAATTCGATGAAATTGACGGTATGGTAGTAATTTTCGGAACACCCGGCTTGTCGCCAATTTTTGATGTGTACGATGTGCTGGATGAGCGCATGAAAAAGGCGAAAAAGCCAATTTATGCGGTATTGCCTTCGACCTTAACCGCTGCGGCAGAAGTGGCGCATTTTGTTGAAAAAGGCAGGGTATATTTCCCCGACGAAGTATTTTTAGGCAAAGCGTTGGGTATGGTTTTTAATACGCCCGAACCAACTCCCGAACAGGTTGAACTTCCGGAAGTGGATACAAAAACCATTCGCATGATTGTTGATTCGGTTGAAAACGGCTATTTGTCGCCCGAGCAAGTACAAGCCATGTTGGATGCTGCCGGCATTTCGCGTGCCAAAGAAGGTACCGCACAAACCGAATCGGCTGCCGTTAAATTAGCCGACGAAGTTGGTTTTCCGTTGGTTATGAAAGTAGTTGGTCCGGTACACAAAACCGATGTAGGTGGTGTGGTGCTAAACGTTAAAACCAAAGAGCAAGTTATTGCCGAATTTAACCGAATGATTGTAATACCCGAAACGACTGCCATACTTATGCAACCGATGCTTTCGGGCTTAGAATTGTTTGCCGGCGTAAACCGCGAAGACAAATTCGGGCACATGATTATTTGCGGCATGGGCGGCGTAATGGTCGAAATTTTACACGACATTGCCACCAATTTATCGCCTGTTGCACCGTTTATGGCATTGCAAATGGTTAAGCAACTAAAATCGATTAAACTTTTGCACGGCTACCGAGGCAAACCGGGCGCAAACATCCCGCATTTTGCCGAAACTGTGGCACGCGTATCGGCATTGGTTGAAGCCGCACCCGAAATTGCCGAGCTGGATCTTAACCCATTATTGGGCAACCCCGAAGGCGTAACGGCTGTGGATGCACGTATTAGAATTGAGAAATAAACTTCAAAGTTATCATATAAAACTGCCGGCAAGGGTTTGAACTTGTCGGCAGTTTTTTTGTGGTTGGGTTAGTGCAATGTTACGGGCACATTATTTCAAAGTAGCATGCCGCTTTATTTGGAAAATTTTTTACGGCGTTGTGAAAATTACGCATTAGCTTGGTGCTGCTGCGCCTTTTTTGTAGATTTTTATTTTGACTCATTCTTTACGCTATAGATTTTTGCTTTAAAAACCTCGAAGTTATTGAATTTTAGTAAGTCCTTGGTTTGTCTTTTCGACAAAATAACTGTTGCATCAGCAAATCTGAATTGAAAAACCAAATCTGCCATGCAACGGAATGCATATCCGAAAAATTCTCAAGATAAATGTACCGCTACGATTTCCGTTGCATGAAAGTTTCACCTTTGCAGAAACAACGGTATGTGCCGGGCTATTCAAACTTCGAGCAGGAGAATTCCGGGCTACAAAATCGTACTGCACACGCGGTAAAAGAATGCACAAAAAAAGCCGGCAAAAACCGGCTTTTTTTTTATAGTTATTGAAGTACTTATTCCGAAACCACGTTGAAAGAAATTTCAACTTTAACTTCGCGGTGCAAACGTACGCTTGCTTTGTAAGTACCCACATGCTTAATAGAATCGTCAAGAATGGTAATAGTTTTGCGGTCAATTTCAAAACCTTTCTGAGCCAGAGCTTCAGCAAGTTGAATGGTATTAACCGAACCGAAAATTTTACCGGTGCTGCTGGTTTTAGCGCCTAAGGTAAGCTCTAAGCCTTCCATTTTAGCGGCAATTTCTTCAGCTGCAGCTTTAAGTTTAACTTGCTTGTGAGCAGCTTGCTTAATGTTTTCTGCCAATACTTTTCTAGCCGACTCGGTAGCCAGAATAGCCATTTTGCTCGGAATTAAGTAATTACGACCGTAGCCGTCTTTTACTTTAACGACATCGTCTTTAATTCCCAGACCTTTGATATCTTGTTTTAATATAATTTCCATTTTGTTTAATTTTACTGCGTTAAAAATTCGAGGCTAAAGCCTATTTCATCATATCGGTTACGTATGGAAGCAATGCCAAATGACGAGCACGTTTAACGGCCGTAGCCACTTTGCGCTGATATTTTAACGAAGTACCGGTTAAGCGGCGAGGTAAAATTTTACCTTGTTCGTTCAAAAATTTCTTCAAAAAGTTCGGATCTTTGTAATCAACGTACTTAATTTTGTTCTTTTTAAAACGACAGTATTTTTTCTTTTTAACTTCTACTGATGGAGGAGTTAAATATCTGATTTCGCTTGAATTCTGTGACATGGTTTAGTTCTCCTTTTCTTCTGTTTTGGTGTTTTTGCTCTTTCTTCTTTCGCTGTAAGCAATGGCATGCTTGTCTAATCGGAAGGTTAAAAATCGAATAGCTTTTTCGTCGCGACGAAATTCAATTTCTAATTTTTCGATGAAAGTCGGGTTTGCTTTAAACTCGAATAAGGTGTAAAAACCGGTGGTCTTGTTCTGAATTGGATACGCCAATTTTTTCAAGCCCCAGTTCTCTTCGTTCAGCATCTCGCCTCCGAATTGTAAAATCAAATTTTTGAATTTTTCAACCGTCTCCTTTACCTGAACATCAGATAAAACGGGAGTTAGAATGAAAACGGTTTCATACTGATTCAACATAATTTAACTGTTTATTTAGTTATTTAAAATTTCGCTGCAAAATTACAACATTTTTTCATTCTTGCAAACATTTGCTATGGAATGTTTTTAAGTTTTTTTCTTTGGTTATTTTTATGTAATTTATTTAAATTCAGCTTCATAATACTTCTTTAAATTAAAAAGTTTTGAATTACCGAATGGTTTTGGCAACATTCGCGGCTCTTTTACCACTTGAGCGCACTCAAAAGTTAGCTCATTTTTGCCGGCATCGGTAAGTTCCGAAAGCCAAACCTCTACCCTACCCTGCCATGTTTTGTCGGTTTTAATTTGCAGGTCGAAATTTCCGGAATTATTAGCCGCATTGGCTTTGATTAATAATTTATTTTCGCTTATTTTTTCTACAATAAATGCAGTTTTAACTTCCGAAACCAATAGCGAAATGTCGGTTTCGGCGGGCAAAAAGGCAGTTCCCGAGGCAGTTTCAATTAAAAAATAGGCTTGCATTTTCGATACACTTGGCGAAACTGTGCAATTAGCATTAATGCGAATGCCTTTTTTAGTTTTTTCTGAATTAAACCGCAAATTTTGATAAATTTCTTCGTCGATAATGCCAAAATCGGTAATTTCTTTATCAATATTTGAACTATTATAATAAACGGAATTAACGGTTTCCGGATTTAACAAACTCACTTTTCCTGTTTGTTTTAGCAGATTTATTTTATTGAAATTCCCCAAATTGTCTATGGTTTCAAAAATAACTCCGCTCAATAGCGGTCGTTTAGCATCTTCAATTCTTGAAATTACAAATACGGCGGTTTCATAACCGTTTAAGGTAAAGTCAGCGGTATCGTTCAAGGTTAAAATTTTGCGTAAAATTTCACGAGTCGGGTACGTTCTTTCAACAAACCAATTTCCGGCTTGGGTTATTCCTAAACTTGCGAGTGAAACGTTTGCACTTTTAGAAGTAAAAGATGAATTATGCAATACCACTTTAATAGCTTGATTGGCAGGTTGGTAAAAACCAATCATAGCACTATTATCAAAAACGCCCTGCACCGGTTTGGTTGAATTGTTGGCTGCAGGTTGCTTCAAAAATAAATTAATATACTCCGAAAGCAATTGCAATTCGTTGCTTGTTAGGCTTTCGGGTAACAAACTAATTTTCAATAATCCGGTTTCGGTATTCAGCCTAAAAGCAAGCGAATTAAATAAATGGGTTGCTGTATTTTCTGTTGAAAACCCTGTAATTTCAGCATTTGCCATCGGAAACCAATTATTTTCGGGTACAAAATTGGTACCCACCCAATTAGTGTGCATTAGCCACCACGAACTAAGCCATGCTTTGCCAATATGCATATGAATATTTGGTTTTGAATTACGCAGCTCGGCAGTAGCTTGCAAAAGCAAGTTTGTTTTTACCGCCAATTCCCAAACAGCCGAATCCGATTGTTTTTTGGCAGAAACAGTTCCCAACCCACTAAATTCCAAATAATTAATATCGTAATTTGTAATTAATTCCACCAATTCGCGCACTGTGTTGGGGTTTGCCAAAAGTTGGTCGGTTTTTAGCTTATAGCCTAAACCGGTGTAACTTTGCATTGCTTTGTCGGTAAGCAATACGGTTTGGTTTTTAACCGAAAGCAAATCGGCATCCATCAGAAATGCATCGAATTTAATATGTTGCTTATCTTTCAATTCCAACTTCAGAAAGTCAAAAAGCTGTAGCAAACCGGCAACTTCTGTATTTTTATTCTTAACAATTTCGTTAACCGGCGGACTTTCGAAAATTACAAATGGTGTTGGTTTTGAAATATTGCGGTAATTATTGGCTGTTCGGTAATTGGCAAGCCGATAAAATGTGAACAGTCCACCGATATTAATTCGTTCAGCACATTGGTTATTGTGTTTACCGAGGCCGGATGTTCTACTCCGGCAAACATACCGCGCTTTGCCGAATTAAAAGCCACCGGCTGCCCAAAACCACCCGATTTAACAACGGTTGGCATTAAATTATTTCCCAATTCGGTTTTAGCATCTTCTTCAAACTCATAACTAAATGAAAAATAAGAATTTAAAGGCGAAAATTTAATTAAAAAGTGCGTATTTGCCGAGTCGATAAGTTGAATTTGTTTACGGTAATAAAATGCTTCGTTTTCCAACGAATAGCTAATTTTCAAATAGATAGGTGCCAAACTTTCTACTGATTTATATTCGAATGTGTAGTTTTGCCCGGTTTTTTCTACCGTTTTAAAATGTTTAATTAATACAAAATCGTTTTTTTTCAGCACAATGATTGATTTCGATTCGTAGGGTTTTTCGGCATTATAGTATTGCTTTTCATTAATTTCAATGCTAAAATTTCCATCGTTTGTAAGTTTCGAAAGTGCCGAATTCGGAATTGTAGGGTTCTTCAATTCAAAATATTCGTGGTATAGTTTTCCGTCGGCAATATAAAAACTGAGTTTATAGTTTGAATTTTCAATTTCCGAAAGCAATTTTTCTTGGTTATTTTCCTGCGAAAAGCCAATTATATTGCTGAAAATCAGATTCGCCAAAAATAAAAAAACATAGGTTATTTTCATAGCTAAAAAGTTTCAATAAGAATAATGTCTCACAATTTTGAAATTTTATAAAGTTAATTCATTTTTTAGAAACTACCTACGTTTTATTTTATTCTGCATGAAATAATTTTTCTTAAATTTGCATTAAAAGTAAAACGGAAAATTAATAATCAATTGCATATGAAAAAGTCTCTTATTTCTTTGGTTCTCTTGGTAAGCCTGCTTAGCACCCTTTCGGCACAACTACCCGAATGGCTCGACCCCAATGTGCGAACCGCAAAATATCCGGAAAAAAAGTATTTAACTGCCTTGGTTTCCGACCTTGTTGGTAAAAAGGTGAGCCAAACCGATGTTCAGAATAAGCTTACGCAAATAGCTAAAAATCAGATTTCTGAATCTATTCTGGTTTCTATTTCGTCGCAGTCGGAAATGTCGACCAATATTAAAAATGCCAAAACCGACGAATCGTTCAACAAAAAATCGCTTTCGAGTTCCGATGTAGAATTGGTAGGGCTGAAACTTGAAAACTACTACGACAAAAAAAAGAAAAC
>JAIFNC010000270.1 GCA_020047935.1 Bacteroidota bacterium | reverse complement strand
TAATATAAGCCACAAAAAGCGAAGCAAACAGTGTTATAATAATAGTTATTGGTAAGAAATGCATGAACTTACCAACCGTACCCGGCCAAAATGCTAACGGAACAAAAGGTGCAACGGTTGTTAAGGTACCCGATAAAATTGGTACAAAAACCTCTCCTGCAGCAGCTTTCGATGCTTGTACAATATCCATTTTGCCTTTTTGCTGTTTGAAAATACACCATCATGTTCATGGTAAAATCAATTCCCGGAAGTACAATGTAGGCTATTGCCATGGATAATGGCACCGATAAACCTACAAAAACAGCATTGGTAACACCCATAAAGAACATAAGAACAATAACAACTAAAATAAAACCAATAATAATGGTATTATTCAGTTCTTCTAAGGTTCGGCGTGTAAATTTCGATTGCTCGCCGGTAAATTGTATGCTAACCGAGGTTGGAAGTTCGTCTTTTTGAAGTTTTTCGACAATGGTGTGTATTTTATCCGAAGCATCCAACAAATTCTGACCGCTTTTCTTAATAACATTCAGCGTAATAACGTTTTTTCCGTTGAAACGCGAAAAACTTTCCTGTTCTTTAAAACTGTCTTTAATTTCGGCTACTTCTTTTAAGGTTACAATGGCGCCACTGCTCGATTTAAACTGAATGTTTTTTATTTCTTCCATGGTCTGAAATTCGCCCACAACCCGAATCGAACGGTTCATGCCTTGCATTTCGATATTTCCGCCTGAAACGGTAACGTTTTCTGCCGAAATTGCGCGCTCTATATCGGTAAACGATACACTGGCAGCCTGCATTTTGTACATATCGACGTTAATTTGTATTTCGCGGTCAAGCGCGCCTACAATATCAACGCGGGTTATTTCTTTCAACCCTTCAATTTTATCCTGAATTTTTTCGGCATGTTTTTTCAACTTATCCAACGTCATGTCGCCGGTTATGTTCATGTACATAATCGGAATTTCCGACAAGTCAATTTCCATAACCATTGGGTCTTGCGGCAAGTTGTTTGGCAACGAACTTTTGGTTTTGTCAACCGCATCTTTTACTTTTTGTTTCGAATCGGCAATTTCCATTCCGGTACCAAATTCAACCACTACCGACGAAAAATCTTGGATTGAACGGCTGGTAACTTTCTTAACACCGTTTATAGCTTTTAAGTTTTTCTCTAAAGGGCGAGTTATCAGGTTTTCAATATCCGACGGCGAAGTACCCGGATAAATCGTATTTACAATAATAGTAGGTATAACGATTTCGGGAAATTGCTCTTTTGGTATCGAGTTGTAACTTATCATACCAAACACGCTAATGATAATGGCCAAAATATAAATACTGGTTTTATTATCAATAGCCCAACTGGTTGGTTTAAACTCTTTGAATTTTTCTTCCATTTTCTATAGGAATATTAAATATTAAATTTTCGTTTAATTTTTGGTTACATTAACCAATTGTCCTTCTTCCAAGTCTTGGTGTCCGGCTACAATTAGTCGGTCGCCTTCGGCTAAGCCTTCCAATATTTCAATTTTACCGTTGTAGCTTTGTCCGGTTTTTACGCGGTGTTTCATTGCTTTGCCGTTTTCTTCAAGCATTACATATTCGCCTGTTTGGTCGCTTTGTACATAATTTAGCGATAAACAAATGGCTTTTTCTTTGTGGTAATCGTTAATTTTGGTTACCACAATCATGTTTGCTTTATATTGAATATTCGATTCGGGCGAAAAACGCACTTCGGTTACAAAAGTACGGTTTATCGGGTTAATGAATTTACTTGCAAAATCGACTACCGAACTAACTTCGTGGTTTAAGTCGGGGAAGAATAAAGTAACTCGGTTTCCTTTGGCGATGCGCGATGCGTAAGTTTCCGATACATCGGCAACTACTTTTACTTTGCTGAAATTTACAATTTTGAAAGCAGCCATTGGGCCCGGGCCTGAAGCTTGACCAACCTTTACAGCAATATCTTCAACGGTACCGTTAATTGGCGAAACAATTTTATACATTTCAATTTGTTCCCTAAGGGTTGTAAGTTTGTTTTCCAAGCCTTCTTTTGCATTTTTGGCTTGCAAATATTGCACTTCGGAACCTACTTTTTGTTCCCACAGCGCTTTTTGCCGGTTGTATAAATCGGTGGTAAAAACAAGCGCCGCTTCCAATTCTTTTATTCCCAGTTTTAAGGCTTCGCTGTCCAATTCGCCTAATACTTGACCTTTTTTAACCGTCTCGCCGGCTTTAACATATATAGCTTTAACCACGCCCGGTACTAAGCTGGTAGCGCCCACGTTTTCTTCGCCGTCCAGTTTACCCTGAATTTCAATAAAATGGTCGAATTTTTCAGTTGCTATAAGGGCAATCGAAACGTTTTTTACTTTTCCGGTTTCGGTAGAATCGGAAACTTGGCTTTCAAGCTCTTTGATTTGCGCTTCAATTTTAGTTTTTTCCGCACGTAACTTGGCTAATTTAGCTTTGTTGTCGGGGGTGCCGCAAGCAGCTATAAAAACTATCAGAAATATACTAATTACTTGTTTCATTGTATCTAATGCTTATTTATTTTTACTTATTTACTAATTTGTTTGTCCAATTTTGCCTTGGCGTTCAGCATTTCAACCTGTGCTTTAAAATAATTGCTTTGCGCATTCAGCATTTGGTTTTGTGCCTGAATTAAATCCATGCTCGACGAAAGACCTTGCTTGTATTTGGCTACAATTTTATTGTAAATTTTTGTTGCCAAAGCAATGTTTTCCTTTTCGCTATAGTACTTTTCGTTTGCCGAAATAAAATCGCTTTTGGTTTTGGCGAAATCGATGGTTAAACCCACTCGAACTTGTTCTTTGGTGTTTTTAACTTGGTCTAATGCCATTTTTGCCTGTTTTACTTGTGCATAGCGCATTCCGCTGCTAAAAATAGGAATATCTAACTGCAAGCCAACCAAGGACGTAGGAAACCAAGGAGTTCCGTCTTTAAAAAAGTCGAATTCGTTTCGCTGTGCACCGTTCGAATACGAAAGAAAACCGGCAAGCGTTGGTAAAAACTTACTTTTGGCACGTTTTAAACTAAGCATGGTTAGTGCTTCATTTGTTTCCATTAAACGGTAATCGCTATTGGAATTAATGTTAAAAGTTTGAAGTGAAGTACTTTCAATATTCGAATTGCTGATAATAGTTTCCAAATCATCGGTTAAAACAATGATTTGTTCCAATTCCATGCCCAATTGCAATTTCAATAAATTAAGCGACATTTCGGCTTGGCGCAATAAAGTACCTTGCGTACTGCGCAAATTGCCAACGGTTAAGCTTATTTGGTCGAAATCGGTTTCTTCAATAAAGCCGGCCTTGAACATTGCTTGCATGTCTTTTTTAATGCTTTCGGTATTGCGAAGCGACGAGTCGAGAATGCTTACATTATGCTGAAGCACAAGTGCCAAGTAATACGCTTGAGCAACCGATTCGCGGGTGTCTTTTTCCGATTTTTCCAACGAACGAATTGAAAGGTCTTTGAAGGTTTTCGCAGCTTGCAAACCTACAATGTATTCGCCGCTAAAAATAAGTTCGGTAACGGTAACACCAAAATTGAAGTTATCGGAAGTTCCAAATTTAACAGGGGTGTAAACACCTGCAGGGCCTCCAAAAATTTCCGCCGGCAACAACGATGTAGGTATATCTAAAAAATGCTGATACTTAACATTTCCACTAATTTGAGGCAAACCAATTGCGGTGGTTTCCCATACTTTCATTTTGGCAATTTCTACATCAATAATTTTGTTTTTATGCGAGAAACTGTTTTTCAGCGCATAATCTTGTGCTTGCACCAAACTAAAGCGCAATACCGAATCGGGGGTAGTTTTTACGGTTTCCTGTGCCAATAAATACGGACTTATCAGGAACAAAAACAATAAACCTGTGAAGGATTTACTCATTGGTTTTCTATAGTTAAATTATTTGTTAATTTATTAAATTCAATAATTCCGGCTTCGTTGCAAACGCCCAGAATATGGTAGGTAAATATTTCATTAAATACTTGAGCTTTCGGTAAGTCAATACCGGCAACAAAATCGTTCTCTATCATAGCTTCTATTTTAAGCACATGCATTTTTGCTATAATTTCCGAATTTATTTCGGCACGGTATAAACCCTCATTTTTACCTTGTTCCAAATTGTTAAACATGGCTTCGTAAGTGTGTTTTCGCCTTACATTAACCAATTTTGAATATACGTTGGGGTAGTATTTGCGTAAATCGTAATACACGCCGGGGTCGTAGTTATCCATAATTTCGTGCATTAATTTGTTCGATTCAATGAATTTTGCAATAGCATTTAAATCGGTTTGTTTAATGCTCATTATTATGGCTTCAACACGAACCAATTCAGCAGCAAATATTTTATCGACTAAGTCTTCTTTATCTACTACACATTGGTACAAAGTTTTTTTCGAAATGCCTAATTCACGCGAAATATCGTCCATGGTTACGCTTTTTATGCTGTACTTCATGAACATTTCCTTTATGCGCTCAAATAAATCGTGGTGCGTATTTTCCATGCTGCAAAAATAAAAAACTTTTTTTAATAGGAAACTATTTTTTATTAAAAGTTTCCGAAGTTTAACGATAATTTAACATTGAATAATTTCAAAAAAATAAATACCTCTGTTTTTATAGGTTGAACGATAGGAACCGGATAGGATAAAAAAATCGTAAAGCTATGTTTTATAAGTACCTAAAAGGTTTTATAAAGTGTTTAAGTTAATTTAAGTCCGGTTGAAAATTTGGATTAAAGAAAAATTTCGAAAAAAATACAGCTTACCTATTTCAATTGTACGAAATAAGTTATAATTTTAGCCCAAAATTAGCAATATGAATGTAACGGAATACATAAAAAAACGCGTAGAAGACCAGGAGAGCTGGTTAGGCAAGAAATCGGCACTTAATAAAAAATATTTTCATTTAAGTAAAATTACTATATTGGTTTCGGCGGCATTAATTCCGCTTTTATCGGCTTTTATTAAGCAATTTCCGTGGTTGGCGTTAGTTGTAGCCGCGCTGGGATTGCTAATTGCTGTTGGTTCCGGAATTGCTGAACTGTATAAGTTTCAAGAAAAATGGATAAACTACCGCACAGCAGCCGAGTCGTTGAAACAAGAAAAGCACATGTATTTGACCAAATGCGGTGCCTACGATTCGGTTGAAAATGACAGAGCTTTCCGCTTGTTCGTGGTTCGGGTAGAGAGTATTTTGCAAAACGAATCGAAAGTTTGGCAACAGTACATTAAACAAGAAGGGAAAGAAAAAGACATTTAGTTAATTGTTAATTATTAACTGTTAATTGTTAATTATAGCGTATGTTGGCTACTTAATACCTTAAATATTCATTCCCAATTTTAAGGCTCGGAAAAGCTGTCGTTTATTTTTTTCAATTTGTATTTCGTTGTTTTTTCGTAAATTTGTTTGATTGAAACAAAATTTTAAACTATTCAATAACACACTGCAAATTTATTGCATGAAAATTGTGAATTTAGAATAGTTAAGCTAACTTATTTTATTATTCATTTAAAATAGGTTGTTTCCACTAAAAACTACAATTAACATGGATGATTCTAATTCAAATTTTACCGCAAAGGCAATAAAATTGCTAAACAACTACCCGCTACCGCAAAATCGAATTTCGTCGCATGTTGCATTGGCATTGCAACAGCCCGATTTTATGATAGATACGCATATGCATATTTTCGATTTCGATGCACTGCCGCCCAATTATTTTATAAAACGACAGTTTACTGCCATTCCCGATGTCATTATTCAGCAAATTATTAATTTAATTGATAAGTATAAAACCAAGAATCAGAGCAAACAAAAAGAAATAGAAAAGAATTTGCATAGGTTACTTCGAACCGTAAATTTAGGCGAACAAACGGAAGAGTCCATTATAATAATGGAACGCTTTTTTTTGGGCGAAATGAAAGCTATGCTTGAACTATACTTAGATAATTATGTACCCAAAGCTTACACCGACCACCGCGAAAGAGTTATTACCACCCCGCTAATGATGGACATGGAGCCGGGTTGGGGAAATACGGCCAATAAAAACTATATTGAGCAAATAAACGAAGTTAAGCTGATTGGAAAAGATTTTGCCATCTTGCCGTTTGTAAATTTAGATCCGCGAAGGTTCGAAAATCCAATAACTTTCAATAAAAAATCATACAATTTATACGATATTTTTCTAAAAGCGTTTACTTCGGAAAATTTACTCAAAAGCAAATTGGTTGTGGGTAAAACTACTCCGTTTTTTGGTGTAAAAATTTACCCGATACTTGGCTATAAGCCTTCTGACGAACGATTAATGCCAATTTTTAGCATTTGCGAAAAGTTCCAAATTCCGGTTACCACGCATTTGGGCGGCACATTAATAATTCAAAATCCTGAAATACCAAATACAAGCGGTTTGGCTTCGGGCGAACTTAACCAAGCAGAATTATGGTTGCCGGTGCTTAAAGCCTACCCTAAACTGCGATTAAATATTGGTCATTTTGGTGGTGTTACAGAATGGCAGCTGGCTAAAACCGGTACTTCAACCAAAATTCCGGCAGTATTAAAACTAATGGAGTACGAAAATGTATATGCCGACATTTCGTATATTATTGCCGAAGAAACCATACACGATATATTGTTAAGCTATTTAAAAAAACCGGAAGTATTGAAAAAAACCTTATACGGTACCGATTATTGGATGCTTATGCGTGAAAAAAACTTCAAAACAAATATTTTAAATTTTTGCAAAAAAGCTGCTAAAATAAAAGTGAACGGCACCTCTATTTGGAAACATATTTCGAAAACTAATCCGGTGGCTTTTTATGGGTTGAACATTAATTCGGTTAAACCGAATGTTTAAAAAGTTGTTGCAATTAAATTAGCCTATTAAAAAACAAGCGGCTGTCAAAAATCAAAAAACGCGAATTGACTTTTATGTAATATGCTTACTTTCAGACCCGATGGGTTTTAAAAACCCGTCGGGTTTCAGCTTTTAGACAGCCACGCTTGTTTTTTTATTTCTTTGGAAAATAAACTAAATAATTACGGTCGTATTCTATATTTGCAATTAACTTATATTCAGCTGGGTAAGCAATTCCATGCGAATTCAATTTTGTAATAAACTTGTCCGGAACTTCATCGGCAATTATAATTATCGGCAAGTTGCTTATAGGTTGCAAATTCTTTAAATTTTCAAAAAATATTGCATCGTTTTCGCTATCCCAAATTGTACCGCCCAAAGGGTGCGCTTCCAATAAATATACAATACCCGGCAATACATAAAGACCAATTATTGAATCGCCTTTTTTGTATCCGTTTTTTTCGAGTAATACTTTTAAATCGGTTAAAAAACTAACATAATCGCTGTTTAAATAAATTCCTTTTGCCGAATTAAAGTTTTTAAGTTCAGTATTTTGTTGTATCAATGGTTCAATTCGGTAAGGATGCGCCACGGTTTTGAAATAAACGGTATGTAAGCAAAGTACCGTAATAAAAGCGAATAACAGATAACTGATTTTATTGGAAATTTCGCTTTTGTATAAAATAATAAGCAGTGCTGCAAACCAAATTGGAATAAAAAAAGCAATTATTTTGAAATACAAATTGTTGGTTCCAAAAACGCCAAACAGAGGTATTACCAATAGAAAAACACCTATTAATACGTGTTGTAATGCAGGCTTTGGCAGTTTGTTTTTCAGCCTAAACGAAATTGTATAAAAGAAAATAAATGCAAACAGCAAATAAATTTGTTCGGTCGATTTTCCGCTTTCCGGTTCATTAAAAGGCACGTAGTATTTATCGATATACTTACCTGCCAAAAATAAAACCGTTCCAATCGTTAAGATTTTTACTATATAATGTGCATAAGTTGATTTAATTTTTCGGTCGGAAAAATGAATGGCAATAGCTGCAACCAGCGGAATCCAAAGAATGTTTAGCCAATGTTCCAAATTAAATTTAAACGCCTCCCACAAATCGGAAGAGGTGTAGTTTTTCGAATTCATTAAAACTTGCCCCGATTGGTATAAATTTTCAAACGTTTCTATCGGGTTTGCCACAAATACCGCCATAAAAGCGAAACCTGCCAAGGTACCTGCACCTAACATGGCAATATAGGCTATTCGCTTTTTTAGCAAGTGTTTAACATCGAAAAAGAAGAGCAAAAAAAGTGTAGCCAAACCTGCCAAACCAAAAGCGGTGGGTTTTACAGGAAAACTAAAACTAATTATAAATCCGGCTGCGAAAATTGCAGTATACGCCCAATAGGTTCTCTTTTGTTGATGTGCTGCGGCAAAAAATAAAATGAAAGCAATAAATAACTGAAAAACGATTTGCAACAGTGAATTATACGAAATTGATTGTGGTCCAAAAGTATACGAATAAAAACCGGTAGCAATAACTACAAACGCAATTGCATAAAATTTTGCCTGTACAAACCACTTTTTCGCACCAAAAATATAAGCATAAACGGCACTTGCAACTGCTAATGAAGAAATTAGCGTAAGCACAAACCGTAACATACGAACATTAAAAATATCGAATTGCATAAATGGAAAAAGCCCGCGAAGTAAAAAATTAAAGTGGCTTGTAAACAATTGGTAATTGAAATTAGGCGCATAACTTAACAAATAATAGCCTTCGTCGGAATAGTCGAACCCTTTATTCATGGACCAAATTAGTATTCCTATTATGCCGGCAACCGCAATTGCCAAAAAAGCAACAAGCAGCTTGGTATAGTTTTGGGAATAATTCATCTAAATTTAATTTTTTTACTAAATTTCAACATTCATTTTTTTCTGCGCATTAAGCTTGCAACGAATTATTTTCGGTAAAATGCAGTTATACAGTCGGTTATTTTACTTACTTCTTCCAGTTCAAAAAATAAAGGTAAGCGTAACAAGGACTCTTCATAGGTATCGCTGCAGTTTAAGTTTCTGCCGTCGTGCTTTGCCAAATAATAGGGCGATTTGTGCAACGATAAGTAATGAAACACGCTGTAAATATTATTTTCTTTCAACTTATTAATCAATTGGGTTCTTTCGTCAAGTGTTTTGCAATTTACATAAAACATATGCCCATTATTGGTTGCAAAGTCGGGTATTTGAGGCAATTTTATAAAATTGCTTTCTTCAAGCGGTTTTAAATTTTCGTAGTAAGTATTCCAAATCAGTTTTCGTTTATTCTGAATCAGTTCCAAGTTTTCTAACTGAGCATACAGAAATGCGGCAATAATATCCGACGGTAAAAACGAAGACCCCACATCGACCCAGCCATATTTATCAATTTCGCCCCTAAAAAATGCGGCTCTATTGGTGCCTTTTTCCCAAATAATTTCGGCACGATGTATAAACTGTTCGTCGTTTATTGTGAGCAAACCGCCTTCGCCCGATTGTATATTTTTTGTTTCGTGAAACGAAAATGCACCCAAATGACCTATTCCCCCCAAAGGTTTGCCCTTGTAAAACGAATCGATGGCTTGCGCAGCATCTTCAACTACAAACAAATTATGCCTTTGGGCAATGTCCATTATAATGTCCATATCAACCGCTACACCGGCATAATGCACCACAACTATGGCTTTGGTTTTGGGTGTAATTAATGCCTCAATACTGCTTTCATTCATGCCGGGATGGTCGGCGCGGCTGTCGGCAAATACAATTTTAGCGCCTTGTCGCACAAACGCATTTGCAGTCGAAACAAAAGTGTACGAAGGCATAATCACTTCATCATCGGAAGAAATATTCAGCAACATAGCTGCCATTTCCAGTGCATCGGTGCAACTGGTGGTAAGCAATACTTTTTTGAACCCGTAGCGCTGTTCAAAAAATTGGTGCACTTTTTTGGTAAACATGCCGTTGCCCGAAATATGACCGCTAAACACGGCTTGGTACATGTAATGGGCTTCTTTGCCGGTTAAGTAAGGTTTGTTAAAAGGTATCATT
>JAIFNC010000196.1 GCA_020047935.1 Bacteroidota bacterium | reverse complement strand
TACAATACGGGCAACACCGATTTTGCCTATTCCGACAATTTCGGCGAAAGCCTTGCTGAATACAACAAAAAATCCGGTTCGAAAAAAACTGCGACCAAAAACGGTATGGTAAAAGAAAACGGACAATTGCATTCGGGTTGGCTTAGCATGATGTACCCTCGTTTAGCCTTAGCCAAAAACCTGCTTACTCCCAACGGGGTGCTGTTTGTTTCCATAGACCATCGCGAAGCTTTCAACCTCCACGCCCAACGATGCTGCCATTAATTTTGCTACCGACCACGAATTTATTTTTGTGTATTGCAAAAACAAATCGCTTTGCAGTTTTAAAGGCGTAGCCAAAGATTTTTCGAACTACAAAAACCCCGACCACGACCCAAAAGGCGCTTGGATAGCCGACAACCCGTCGGCAGCCAGCGGAAACGAGAATTACCGATTCCCGATTACCAATCCGTTTACCGGCACTGTTTATTACCCGCCACAAGGCAGGTATTGGGCTTTTTCGCCAAAGCGAGTTGACGAATGGACTAAAAGCGGCAAATTGGTTTTTCCGAAAGAACCGGGCAAAAATTTTATGCTGAAAAAGTACCAAACCGATTTGCGAAGTACGTTTAAACCGGTAAGTTCGGTAATTCAAGGTATATTAACTGCTTCGGGAACTAAAGAACTTAAGCAACTGTTTGGTGGCGGAAGTCCGTTTAAATACCCAAAACCCACCGCACTTATAAAAATGCTGATTGAGCAAGCCACCGTTGAAAACGATATAA
This sequence comes from Bacteroidota bacterium, assembly GCA_020047935.1. Classification (GTDB taxonomy): domain Bacteria; phylum Bacteroidota; class Bacteroidia; order Bacteroidales; family JAIFNC01; genus JAIFNC01. The sequence continues at coordinate 5,445 of JAIFNC010000196.1, read as the reverse complement.
TACTCGACTTTTTTGCCGGCTCCGGAACCACCATGCACGCCACCATGGCACTAAATTACGAAACAAAAACCTATCGAAAGTGCATTTGCGTGCAACTCGACGAGCCTTACACGCCCGAAGATATTGCTTACAAAAACCAATTTAGCACCGTAGCCGACATTACCAAAGCTCGTATTGAAATGGTTAGCAAACACTATAAAAAACTGAATAAAAAAAGCAAGGCATTCGATGTAAGCTGTTTCAAACTAAAAACCAATTAATACGAAATAACGCACTGCAAACCTGCCATGACAAACTATTCCGACGACCGCAGTTTTACCGATTATGTGCACCATAAGTTGGCTATTCCGCTAATATACCAAAAATTAGGCTGGCAACAAGCCCAAGTTCCGGCTTACGAACTGCAACAACTGGACCTAAACCAAGGGGTCGATTATATTTTTACTAACCTGCGCAACAACCGACCAATAAAAGTACAGGAACGATTTAGAGAAGTAAGTTACCAAAAATACTCCGATTGCACTTTACGTTACCGGCGCGACCAAAACGCCGACCCGAGAAAACATAAATCGGAGTTTTTTAAAATTAACGCCGATTGCTTGGTATACGGAATTACAAACGGCTACAAAACACCCGATAAACGCGAACAACTTACCGGTTTCGTTAAGTTTGCCGTAATAAATTTGCGTGTATTGTTTCAAAAAATAGACAACAATCAAATTCAATTAAAAGAAACCCGCTTTTGATATTGCCCAACTAAACCAACTTTTTGGCTCCGAACGTATTATTTTATATCAGGAAGGTTTTTATTGAAATTGGATACAAATAGTAGTATGATAATATTTTAAAATGTAATTATTAACTTTACATTAATAATAACATTACTCACTATTTAATTTGTAAACATTTCCTGCATAAGGCATACTTTTATAATTTGCGCGCTATAGTATAATACCGGCGCAGTAGGTTTAAATGCTTGCGCGATATTTTTCAATGCTTGGGCGGTGTGTTCAACTGCTTGCGCTTCATTTTACAATATTGGCGCGGTGTGTTCAAACGCTTGCGCGATATTTTTCAATGCTTGGACGCTATGTTGAATACCGGCGCGCTACCTTCAAAAATACCGGCGCAGTAAGTTTATATCAATTTATCGGTTTTCCAATTTTCAGGATTGTTTATAATATAATTTGCAATTCGTTCAAACGATTCATTGTCGCGTATGATATGTTCCCAATAATTACGTTGAAACAATTTACCGTCGAACCGTTCCCAACCATTTTGTTTTACGCCTTTAATATATTCAACCGTAACAATTGATTGAAACGCCCCAACCATATCGCCAACCGTTTTTGTTGTTGTAGGGGCATGCCCTTGTGGCTGCCCATTTTCAATATCGGTTTTTTGGGCAACCGTATTTTGGGCAACCGTATTTTGGGCAACCGTATTTTGGGCAACCGTATTTTGGGCAACCACGAGGGTTGCCCCTACAATTTCCATTATGCCATGAAAATGATTCGGCATTACCACATATTCGTGCAATACAACATTTGGAAATCGTTGCGGTATTTTTAACCATTCGGTTTCTACCATGCGACCGGCATCGTTTAATATCATTTCCGGGCGACCACGAGGGTCGCCCCTACGGATTTCGCCAAAAAAATGTTTGCGATTTTGGGTGCAAATGGTTATAAAATACAATCCTGCCTGCGAATAATCGTACCCCTTTAATCGGATAGACCGACGGTGGTGGATATTCGGATTATATGTATGCATAATTTCAATTTTATTTTTATCAAATTCATCAAAAATATGAATTTTGATATTATTATAAAAATTAAAATCATTGAAATCGTTGTCGGGCAGCCCTTGTGGCTGCCTTTTTATTGCCCGATTTGGGCATCCACAAGGCGTGCCCCTACGCCATTATCGCAATACAATTCGTAAACCCGGGTTTTAAAAATATTTTTGTTGTGTGCCGGCTTTATAGTTTCAAATATTCTTCCAGCTTACCACTTTCTTCTGCCGCAATAGCTTTCTTTAACTCTTTATTAATTTTTACATTATTTTTTGCATCCTTCGAATACGCTACAATTAACTTGACAGCATTTAACTTAATTTTGTTTTGATTTTTTGATTCCGTTTTATTCTCTAAAACATATTTAGTCATAGCAGCCATATATAATCCCAGTATATCATCACTATTTTTTGCGACCTTAATGGCTGTTTCGTCTAAAGTAAAGTTGAAATCCGGGGTTCCCGACATCCATTTAATTATAAATTGTAAGGTTTTAAGCCGGTCGATACTTTTACTATCCATTGGTGCAGATAACAAATAATTTGATGCTTGTAAGGCAGCATTGTTAGCCGTTTCATTAAAATCTTCTTTAGTTTCTATCTTAATTTCATCATACTTAGGAAGGTTTTGTGAAAAGACATTATTTACGGTCGAAAAGAATAAAATTGCAAATAGTAATTGTTTCATTTTATGTTTATTTAAGTAATTTAATAGCATGATTTTTTTGAATATTGTTAAAAAGAATTACTCATAATGATTGGTGGTAAGAAATATTTGCGCAATTAATAGCGTTTTATTATAAAGCCGCTAAGCTGTTTATTTAATGTTGTATTGTTTCAATTTTACACTTTCTGCGCAATATTTTTTAACGCGTGTTATAGTGCGTTTTTTATTAATTCCATATCCTTAACCATGATGGTTTTAGTATTTCCAATTTTCCGTTAACTTTTTCTAATGGAATTTTTTCTGGACTACTAAAACTCACTTTCTTATCAATTTTACTATTTCTAAATCCGATTATTTTTACTGAAATTATTTTCCCAAAACTGGTCACTACTCGAACTTTTGTTTCTGGACAGTAGTATCCATAAACACCTTCATATTGAATAGCTTTTGTCTTAACTTCTTTTTTCAAATCGCTTGATGTTAGTTCAACATCAAATGTTCTTTCAGGTGCCTTTGCAAAGTGGACTTTATACGTTTCGTTATTGTCAAAGTAGTACCAACAATTTATTTCTTCAATCGTCGGCTTATATATGTATGAACCAATTCCTAATATTAATAACACTGGAATTAAAAGAAGTTTCTTATAAAGCTTATTTATAAACTTGCTCTCAATTTTGACTGTGAAAAATAGTCCAGCACTTAATAAAAATGGAATTAGAACTATTAACATACTTTCATAATTCCCTGAATCAAAAAATATTATAAATCCAACCATTTCAGCACTAAAAAAAATCCACAAGCAAGCGGAAATAAAGAAAAACAATCCAGATTTTAAGTTTTTACTAACCCCTATAACAATTGCTAAAACTGTCAATATTGTTAAGAAAGGAAAGTGAAGTCCAACTAAAAACAATTTGGGATATGCTAACAGCAATCCCCATAATACTAATAAAAAACATTTTATACTTTCTCTCCCCCCATCAACCTTATCTTTTATATACCGGAAACTCCACCTTTACTAAAGTGCTGTTTCGGTGTATATTGTGTTTTTTTATAATCGTATGCCGTTTATTTTCGTAGTTGAGTTTTTTGTTCCGGGTTATTTCCGAAAAAACATGACGAATATACAACTATTTTATTAAACATACAATTTTTAAATTTATTTATTAAATTTGTAGTTGCAGCCCTTGTGGCTACCCTATTATTGCAATACAATTCGTACGTGCGTTTGTATTTTTCAAAATTGTTTTTCAAATGTTATTCCGTTAAACGTATATATGCTTCCATCTACCATCCCAATCCACAATTTTTCATTATTATCTTCGTAAATTGAAAGTGCAAAATCACTCGTTAGTCCATCTTTCTTCGTGTAATTTTTCATAGCTTTTCCATCATATTTCCAGATTCCGGCATCTCTGTCGCCAAACCAAATATTTCCACTGTAATCTTCAGCAATTGTAAAAACGTGTTCAAGTGTACCTTGAGGCGATTTATCTCCTTTTCTCGAACTATTGGGATGAATCAAGTTCTTCTTATTTGAGAAATTAATTATTGAATCACCATCTTTTAATAATACACCAATTCCATTATTCCCAATCCAAAGCCTGCCTTTAGAATCTTCGAGCAGACTTCGTATATGCAAAGGTTCAATTTTCCTGTCAAAGCCTAATGTTTCATCATTAATAATTGTAAAACCACTCCCATTATAGCCAAAAACACCTGCGTATGTAGCAAACCAAACCATATTGCTTTTTCCTTTCGAAATACCGGTTACGGCAAATAAATTATCATTGAGGTTAAGGATTTTATGAGGAGGGAACGCTAAGTAATTTAATCCTTGCCCATCAAATCTATATACTCCTTCTTTTGTTCCGGCCTCAAACCAAAGGTCGCTATCCGATTTCATCCATTTACCCGGCAAAGGTTCATTGCTTTGAATTTGGAAATTTTTTGTCTCTGCATTCGTGTGATTCTTTATCCTTGTACCATCATAACTGCTTACACCCGTTTGAGTATTAAACCAAATATTGCCTTGTTTGTCTTCTTGAATGATGTGAATTTGATTGTCAGTCAGCCCGTGGTTACTGCTAAAATAAATGAATGTTTTGCCGTTATAACGAGCAACTCCTTCTTGAAGACTCCCAAACCAATAATTTCCTTTACTGTCTTGAAAGATAGCGCTAATTCCGGAAGTGAATTTCAAGGTATCAGTTTGTGAAGCACTTAGCAATTCAGATTTACTAATTTCTTTATCCTTTGATTTCTTTTCAACACAAGAAAAGGTTAAATTCAATATGAGGAATAGGTATATCAAATTAGATTGTATTCTCATTTCATACGATTGTTATGCATCTGTTATATACTTTTATTTGTCAGTCAAAATTCTTGAAACGATTTCTTCTGTATCTGTATCAAAAATCAATATTCCCTCATTTTTTTCGTCAAGTTTCTCTACTAATTTTCCTTCTTTTGTCCAAACAGCACTTTTACCAAAACTTAAAAAATTGTCGCAAACACCTACACAGTTAGCCATTAATACAGGCATTCCGTATTGCTTTGCTACTATCGGATAATGTTCAAAAGCTTTTTCGACCCCATTAGCCGGTTTTGCTACGCTTGCTAAATAAATGTGAGCACCCAAGTTAAAAGCATTTTCAGCATGTGTTGGTTGTAAACTTTCGTAGCAAATTGCCGGTGCAATATTTTTATCGTTCGTTTTGATTATTATTTGTCCTACTCCATTTTCAAAATAGGAAAATTCGTCTGAATGCAATTGCTGTTTCGAATAAGTTTGTATTGGTTTATTTGGTTCAAAAATTATCATACTAATTCGGATTTGCGATTTGGTGGCAGTAGGCAACCCAAGCCCGATTACGATTTTGTTGTTGTTACATATTTGCTGAAAGATGTTTAAACGATTATCATTTTGATTGGTCGCTAACTTTTTTGCAAGTTCCGGTTCGTAACCCGTTAATGAAAGTTCA
>JAIFNC010000217.1 GCA_020047935.1 Bacteroidota bacterium | reverse complement strand
ATTGACCCCGTACCTCAGGCACTTGTTTTAACAGCTATTGTAATAGGTTTTGGGGTTACTGCCCTTATGCTTGTATTTGCTCTTCGCTTATACCACTTCAAACAATCGTTAGATATAAACCAATATACTGATTTAAAATGGTAAGTCCCTTTTATTTATTGTTAGTCGGTCTTGGTTTGGGTTTTTTACTCGGACTATTAGGCAAAAAATTCAAACAATTTACTGCCCCAATTATTACTTTGGCGTTTGGTTACTTTACCTATTTTTCTATTTCGTGGATTATTCCATTTTTAAATAGCGAAATTACTGAAACCATTATTTATACCGCCGGCTTTAAACCTCCGTTTGCTATAAGTTTAGCTATAGGTATGAACGAAATTGTCATAAGCTTAGTTATAAATTTATTAGGATTTTTATCGTCAATTTATCTTTGGAATAGAATAAAGAATGATTCGGTTTCACTGGGAACAGTTTTGTTAGTTCTTATAATGACACTAAACCTAATAGTTTTTACCCGCGACTTATTCAATATTTTTGTTTGGCTCGAAATTATTGCCATCAGTTCTGCCGGGTTAATTCTTTTAGATAAAAATAAACTTTCGTTTAGCGCCGGATTTAAGTACTTGCTGGCTTCAAGTATTATCTCATCGCTTTATTTATTAGGCGTTGTTCTTATTTATTTTACTAACGGAACGCTATTTTTAGACGATTTATTAAGCAATGGCATACTCACCTCAGCCATGTCCGTTTCGGCTATCTTTTTAGTGCTTATAGCCTTAATTATTGAACTTAAACCTTTTCCGGCCAACGGCTGGGCATTAGATATTTATGAAGGCGCAAATCCGGCTATTGGCGCGTTAATGTCGGGTGTAATTTCGACTGCAATTTTGTTTGTTTTTTATAAGTTACTCATATTGGCAACTCCACAAATGTTTTGGGTATTTACTTTAATCGGAATTTTAACTTTCTTGTTCTCGAATTTAATGGCGTTGGTGCAAAACAATCCTAATAGGCTCTTGGGCTATTCTTCAATTTCGCAAATTGGGCTAACAGTGGCTATTTTAAGTCTGAAACCGATTATTGGTGCAAATACCGAAATAATTGCTTTCGGTATATTAATAGCCCATGCATTTGCAAAAACAGGGCTTTTCTGGATTTCAGGAATTATAAACGGAAACAAGCTCGAAGATTGGGCAGCGGTTCGTACTCGCCCATTTTTATTGGTACTCTTTGGTGTTTTCATTTTTGCACTTTCGGCATTTCCACCTTTTCCTTCATTTTATGCAAAATGGGAATTAATGCTGGCGCTTGCCAACCACGGACAGTATTTTTGGATGCTTTTAATTTTATTAGGTTCAATGCTCGAAGCAGTTTATTTGTTCCGATGGTTAGGTATAATTGTTAAAGCCGAAATTGTTACAGAAGAAAACATTACTTTAGATTACATAAAGCTATCCCCACCCATTTTTTCGGCATTGATTCTAATAATTGCGGGTTATTTTTCCGTGTATTTCATGTCTAATACCGAAACTATAAACTATTTGCCGCTGCTTGCTGTTGTAGTCTTATGGGCAATCGACTTTTTACCTGTTTGGGTAAAAAACACCTTACTTATAGCAGCAGTAGTAATTTATTCCTATTTTAAACTTCCACTTCTACATGATTTCAACCTAATATTCGGCATTATATTTATGGCAGGTGCCATACTTACTTTGCTTTACGGATATTCAGTAAAAGGTAAACGTCCGGGATTTTATCCAATTGCCGCCATGATGTATGCCGGTTTAATTACTATGGTTGAAGCATCTACTTTATTTAGCTTCTTTTTTGCTTGGGAAATAATGACTGTAGGTTCGTATTTTTTAATTCTACGCGGAAAAAATTCGCAACCTCATGCACTCAGTTACATGCTTTTTAGTGTAGGCGGAGCACTGCTTTTGCTTGCCGGCTTTACTTTGGCACATTCAATAACAGGCTCATTCAGCTTCGATGCCTTTGTAATGAATTCAACCCTCTCACCATGGATATTTCTTATGATAACTATCGGCTTTTTAACCAAAACAGCTTCTTTGGGTCTGCATATTTGGCTGCCCGGTGCTCATAGCGAAGCCGAAGCTGATGTATCGCCAATGGTTTCGGGTATTTTGCTTAAAGCCGGTGTTTTTGGCTTAATTATCTTATTCTTACGTATGGGGCATCAGTATATTTACGGTATCGACTTAATGTATATATTAAGTTGGCTGGGCGTGGCAACTGCCATTGGCGGCAATTTAATGGCATCATTTCAGGAAGATATGAAACGACTTTTGGCTTACTCAAGCGTAGGCCAGTTAGGCTATATATTATTTGGACTTTCGCTAATGTCGCACTTAGGATGGTTACTCGCTTTATCGGCTTCCATTATGCACTTTATGTACAAAACCATGCTTTTCCAAGCCATTGGCGGGGTTTATTCGCGAACTCACGAACGCCGAATGTACCGTTTAGGAGGTTTAATTTTTCAAATGCCCATGACCTTTATCGTGGTTCTAATTGGTATAATTGCCTTGTCGGGTGTACCGCCGTTAGCGGGTTTTGCCGGCAAATGGATTTCGTTTAATGCCGTTTTACAACAACAGTATTATTTGCAAGGAGCAGCAATGGTTATAGCCGGCGCAATTGCCTTTTTATACTTGTTCCGTTTAATACATGCACCTTTCTTAGGTCAGCTGAAAGATAATTTGCGCCACGTAAAAGAAGCTTCGTTCTGGATTTTACTGCCGCAATATATTATAATTACTTTAGTAATGGCGTTTTCTGCCATTCCGGGTTTATTGTTGGAACGACTTGGAACGATATTGATAAAATATTTCCCTGAAGGAGGATTAACTTGGGTAAATAGTGCTATTTCATTTGGTGCTCGAACTGCTATTAGCCAATACGGTTACTGGAATGGCACGTATGTAATGATAATTTCAATGGGAATTTTTATCATACTTTTATTGGTACAATGGCTTACACAACGAAACAATAAAAAAGTCGGACAATTTAATATTGTATATTCGGGCGAGCGACCAAGCAGCCCCGAAACTACCCATTTTGCATACAATTTTTATGCACATTATAACAAAGCTATAGGCTTTTTAACCTATCCGTTTGCATCGATGTTTTGGAACAAAATAAGCAACCTATTCCACGATATAGCAAACCAAACCCGATTAATATATGACGGAAACGGTCAATCGTATTTAATTCATATTATGTTATTTTTCTTAGTTAGTTTCTACATCTTATTCGGAGGGATATAATTATGGGCGAAAAAATTTTATATGCATTTATTTCAGTTTTTCTGACAATAAATTACGGTTTTTTACTAAATGGTTTAATACGTAAAATATACGCCAGAGTCGGACGCCGGCATGGTATTCCATTTTACCAAATGTATATCGATTTATTAAAATCGTTGGCACTGAGAACCAATATAAGACATGGAGTAATGTTTTATCTGGGTCCTGTATTTCGGTTTACCGGAGGTATTGGTCTGTTTTTATTTATGCCGGTAATTTTTGGCTCCGAATTATTTGCAAACTTTTCATTTTCGGGCGATTTATTACTATTGCTTTCGTTTCAGTTTTTTGGAACTTTAGGTATGGCACTTGGAGCCAGTGAAAGCGGACACCCAAATTCGGCTATTGGCGTAACTCGAGGCCTGGCACAAATGACAGCCGTTGAAGTACCTTTTGTAATGGCACTTATGGCAATTGCGGTACAATATCAATCAATTTCGTTGCACGAAATAGTTGCTGCACAACAAGGTGGTATTACGAACTGGACTTTATTTACTAATCCGCTGGCGGTGGTTGCGGGTATGCTCGCTGTACTGGGTTCATTTATGCGTCCGCCTTTCGATGTTGTGCTTGCTCCGCAAGAAATTCCTATCGGTCCGCCTACCGAGTACCATTCAAATTACATGGTTTATTTGCAAAGCAACCGAGCCATTTATCCGTTGGCAAAATCAATTTTAATAATGAATTTGTTTTTTGGCGGAGCTACAAGTTTTGGCGAAATGATGCTAAAAACATTTCTAGTAATTATGTGGTCTGTTTTTGTAGGAGTTTCATTTCCGCGTTTTAGAGTAGAACAATCTATCCGATGGTTTTTAGGAATTCCGCTTATTATAGGTGTTTTGGCAATTGTTTATGTGCAATTTTTCTTAAATTAACAGCAAAACTATGAGTTTAGAAGATTTATATAGAAAAACAACGATATCGCCTGACGGCGAAGAATTTGAAATAAACCCGATTGAAGACTATTTTTGTACCGATAAACCCGAAGAAGTTAAACCGGTACAAAATATACTCGAAAAATTTTATAATTGGGCACGTTCCGAAAGTATTTGGATTTTAGGCTTTGGTACAGGTTGCGGTGCTATAGAAATGCGACCGTTAATGACCCCCAGATTCGACGCTTATCGATACGGAATACAGTGGCGACCAACACCGCGACAAGCTAACTTGCTTATTATTTCAGGCTACTTATCGACAAAAACACTCAAACGAGTAATACGAGTTTACGAACAAATGCAAAACCCAAAATATGTTATGGCATTAGGAAGCTGCACCATAAACGGTGGAATGTATTTCGACAGCTATAATACTATAAAGCGATTAGACTATTACTTGCCTGTGGATGTGTATGTAGCCGGGTGCATGCCGCGCCCCGAAGCATTGCTTGCCGGAGTAGTAAAACTTAAAACACTTATAAAAACCGGAATGGCTGAAGGTGCAAACGACTATGCCAATAGGTTCGATTGGTACAAAACAAACCAAAAAGCGGTAATTTTAAACTGGGATATGCCCGACTATAACTGGTAAAAACAACATTATGTTTCAAAAAATAATTGAAAAAATTAACCTTAAGTATCCGATTGATGTTGTTTCAAAAAAGTCGGATAAATTAATGTTTTTAACCGTTCATAAAAACACTGCAGTAAACACCGTGCAGTATTTAAAAGACGACTTAGGATTTAAGCATTTGGTATTGCTTACAGCGGTTGACTTTTTAGAACAAGGAAAATTTCAGCTAACTTATTTGCTAAACAACCCCGATATAAAAATTGATATCGGTGTAAGAGTTCTAATTGAGCGCGAGTCGGCAACCATGGAAAGTGCGCACAGTCTTTGGCCAACAATAGCAACCTATCAGCGCGAATTGCGCGAAATGTTCGGAATTGATTTTCCTGACAGCCCCGGTGTAAACGATGAATTTATTTTAGAAGGCTGGAACAATACTCCACCTTATCGACGCGATTTTGATACAAAAGCTTTTGCTGCCAATTTCTATCATCAGCGAAATAGCCGCGAAAACAACGATCCAAGTGCACACATGAAAAAAAATCTATATCCGAATGAATAAGTTTGAAAAATTTTCTTTCGACGGCGATAGAACAGCATATCCGAATAAAAAAGCCGATGGAAGTTTGGATATAGACTTATCGTCGCACAAATACATTAAAGTTTGGCAAGGCCCAAACCACCCCGGAATTACCGGCAACATGGCAGTAGAACTAACCGTTTGCGGCGATGAAGTGGTTGAAGCCAAAACACATGTAGGGTATTTGCACCGGGGATTCGAAAAACTAATGGAACGGCGCCGATATATTCAGAACTGCCCCTTAGTATGTCGTGTTTCGGTTCCCGAACCGGACTATAACGAGTTCAATTATTCGACTTGTGTCGAAAATCTGGCCGGAATTTCTGTACCCGACAAAGCACTTTGGCTAAGAACCTTAGCATTAGAAATGGCAAGGTTGCAAGGATACTTAATGTGGATAGGCGGAGCAGCCGGCACATTAGGCTTTGGCACCGTTGGTCAGTGGTCGAACTATTTACGCGATTTAGTGCTGGACCGATTTGAAGAACTTACCGGTGGCAGAATTTACCACATTTACATTCTTATTGGCGGAGTAAGAAACGACATTCCGGTTGGGTTTAAGCAACGAATGCTCGATAATTTACGCGAAATTGAAGGCTTTATGAAAGACATTCGTAAAGTACTTTTTGATAATTATGTATTCAAAAAACGAACCATAGGACTCGGAATTATTGAACCCGAATGGATTTACCCCTACGGAATTGTTGGCCCCAATGCACGAGCTGCCGGTTCGTTAAACGATGTAAGAAAAGATTACCCCTATGGTAAATACAGCGAGCTCGATTTCGAAGTTAAAACTTCGAAACAAAGCGATATATATGCACGTGCCTATTTGCGTTACGAAGAATTACTTACCGATATTGATTTGATTAAACAAATTTTGGACAAAATGCCCGACGGCGGCGAGTTTATGGCAAACATTCCGAATGTGTTTAATTTAGAAATTCCGGCCGGCGAAACCTATGTTCGTAGCGAATGTACACGAGGCGAATACGGATATTACATGGTTTCGGACGGTTCAGGCTTCCCGCGACGCGTAAATGTTCGAGGCCCAAGCTATACACACGCTGTTGCGCTGCTCGAACGAATGCTTATTAATGCCAATATTGCCGATGTTGCACAAATAATGGTTTCTCTGCACACTTATCCACCTGAAATAGAACGATAACATTATGGGAATTATAAAAGATATAGTAAGTCCGTTTGCCGTTTGGAAACATTTTTTTAAAGAGCCGGTTACCATTAAAGACCCGCTTAACAGAATTGCAGCTCCAAGGTATCGAGGTTTTCATCAGAACGACATTAGCCAATGTATAGGTTGCGGAACATGTGAAGCAATTTGCGAAAATGAAGCCATAGACTTGGTGGCCGTAGCACAAACCAAAAACGGTGACAGCGGATTACGACCGCGCGTAGATTACGGCCGATGCTGCTGGTGCGCACTGTGTGTTGATGTATGCACCACCGGCTCGCTTAAACTTTCGAATGCTTATACTTGGGTCGATACCGACGGCGACAATTTTCGTTTCACACCGGGTATCGACTTAAAACCATGGGATAGCCTAAAAGACGGATACACAAAAGCCAAAGGGTTAGAACTCTATCCATTGGAACGTATGCCTATGCAACATTTGCACGCACACCAGCGCGATAACTCTTTTATTGAAATAATGAAAGGCTATTCAAAAGAAGAAGCCATGGCCGAAGCCGACCGTTGCGTTTCGTGCGGTATTTGTGTAGCGGCTTGTCCTGCGCATATGGGAATTCCGGAATACATTAAAGCAATTCGCGAAGATAATTTAGAAAAAGGGTTGCAAATTATGTATCAAACCAATCCGCTAGTCGAAATTTGCGGACGCATTTGCACCCACAAATGCGAAACAGTATGTTCGGTCGGACACCGTGGCGAACCACTTTCTATTCGCTGGCTGAAACGATACATAGCCGACCAAGTGCCTGCAACGGATTATTACCGTGTGCTTAACCAAGATAAGGTTGAAAAGAACAGCCGCAAAGTTGCCATTGTAGGAGCCGGACCTGCAGGTTTAAGTGCTGCTTACTATTTATCGAAATTAGGCTATCAAATTACGATATTCGAAAAACTTGCTCAAGCAGGAGGTATGATGCGCTATGGCATTCCGGAATACCGATTGCCGTATGACCAATTGGATAAAGATATTAATTACATTCTTTCATTGGGAGTTGAAATAAACTACAATACCACCATAGGAACCAATGTTACAATGGATGAGTTGCATGCAAATTTCGATATTGTTTATGTAGCTACAGGTTTGCACGAAGGACGCAGTACCCGAATACCGGGCACCGAACACGCGAACGTGTACCAAGCAATTGAATTACTCAGAAAAATAACCGAAAATAAGCCTATTGAGGTAGCCGAAAAAATTGTAGTTATTGGCGGCGGCAATGTGGCAATGGATATCACTCGTTCGTTGGCACGTTTGCAAAAACAAAAATACGGCAAAGTTCAAACCATAGCAACTTCGCTCGAAACCGAAGATATTATGCCCGCTGACCGCGAAGAAGTAATTGAGGCTCGCGAAGAAGGCGCTATAATAAACCCGGGTTGGGGACCGCGCGAAATAAAAATTTTAAATAATAAAATACAAGGACTTAAAGTTGTTCAATGCATTTCGGTTTTTGACGAGAATAAGCGTTTTAATCCAAAATTCGACGAGTCGGTTGAAAACTTTTTTGAAGCAGACATGATTGTTGAATCTATTGGGCAAGGTATGAATTTAAGCTTCTTAACCGAAAAATATGCCGAGCAATTGGAAAAAGATAGCCGCGGAAGAATTCTAGTCGATACGCTAACCTATCAATCGAGCTTACCATGGCTATTCTTTGGCGGCGACATTATTGAAGGCCCGGATGTTATCCACAGTGTTGCCAACGGTCATAAAGCGGCAAAAGGTATCGATAATTATCTGAATTCAATTCAAAAATAAAACTATGACAAACATTTCAACAAAATATTTAGGCTTCGAACTTAAAAGCCCAATTATAGCTTCGAGCAGCGATTTTACTTCGAATATCGAAAGTATTATTGAACTGGAAAAGGCCGGCTGCGGAGCTGTAGTGTTAAAATCTATTTTTGAAGAACAGATTTTAATGGAAATAGATTCGTTGCGCATGAATAACATGTTTAATACCTATACCGACAACGAAAACTATATTGCATACTACACCCAAAAACACGAGTTAGATAAGTACTTACAATTAATTTCCGATGCGAAAAAACAAGTAAGCATACCAATAATAGCTTCGGTACACTGCACTACCGGCGGAAACTGGACTGAATACTTACCCAAAATTCAGCAAGCCGGTGCCGATGCAGTTGAGTTGAATATTTTCATTTTGCCATCCAATGTATTATCATCTGCGGCAGAAATTGAAGAGCAATATATGACTATAATAAACAATGTATTGCAGAAGACTAGTTTGCCTTTAGCAATTAAAATTCACCATTATTTTACCAATCTGGCAAATACGTTGGTTGAACTTTCAAAAAAAGTCGATTCGCTGGTTCTTTTTAATCGTTTTTTTAATCCGGATATAGATATTGAAACCGAACGCGTAAAATCAGGTGGGTCTTTCAGCTCACCCGACGATAATTTCCTAATTCAGCGCTGGGTTGGCATACTGCGCCCGCACACACAAAAAGGAATTGCTGCCAGTGGCGGAATACATAATGCCGAATCGATGATTAAAAACATTTTGGCAGGTGCCGATGCTATTCAAATTGCAACAATTCTTTATCGAAAAAACATTAGTGTAATTACCGAAATGAACCAAGGGCTTAAAAATTGGATGAACGCAAAAAAATACGATACAATCGCCGCTTTTAAAGGTAAACTAAGTTATAAAAACACACCAAACCCTAGCCTTTACGAACGAGCACAATTTATGAAATACTTTAGCGATTTTAAAGAATAAAAAAGAAATTACTCATTTCATTTGTAATTATTTCAAAAATAGCAGCGGTAAGTTTTTCTAATCTTACGGCTGCTTATTTTTTTTGTCTAAAACATTAGACTGCAATTCAAAAGAAAACAATAAGGTCTATATTTTCAGCACTCAATTCACCCCGCCGACAAAACAAAGTTATTATATCTGAAATATAGCTAAATAAACTTTATATAATTCTGCCCAATGAATTAATTATCAAACTAAACTGCACTTGCTATTAAATTGTAATGCTATACTTACATTTCCAAACTGATGGCAGAAATACCTTATTATAAAAATACACAAACAACATGACAAAGTACATTTTTTTTCGTATTTTAGTTCTCTAATTTTACACAGTTTTATTTAGGGTGAAATTTCACCGCTTTCGAATTTTAAATTAACAACCAAACCAAATGAAACTTTCAACAGCTTCGCAATCCGGCTCGTTCGAATCGAGTGATATGATAGTACTTATTGAACCT
>JAIFNC010000152.1 GCA_020047935.1 Bacteroidota bacterium | reverse complement strand
GCTTTCTCGTATAACTTTTGAAGTTCCAAAACATCGCCAATACTTTCGTTGGCGTTCATAATTTTGTATTTATCGCCCAATTTTTCGGCAATAACCAACGACCTGTTTAGGTATTCGAGCGCCTTTTTGGGCAAGTTCATTTGCGTGTAGGTTATGCCAATTTTTTCCAAAATAACCGGAATCCATTGCATATCATTCAGTTCCTCTGCTATTTTTAATGCTCGCAAAAGCACATCGAGCGATTTTTGATTCTCCGATTGAAGTCGGTACACTGCGCTAATATTCACTAAACCAACGGTTATACCAATTTTATCGTTTAGGGTTTCTCTAATCTTCAACGATTTTAAATAGTATTCCAACGCAAAGGTTAAATTGCCGAGGGTTAAATTTGTAGCCCCAATGCTGTTATAGCAAGCACCGAGCAATTTTATGTCGTTGAATTCTTCAAAAACCTTTATATTTCGGGTCAATATAGCCAATGCTTCTTCGTTTTTTCCATGAACTCGAATAAACGTAGCATAATTCAATTCATATTTTGCCACCGCCAATCGATCGTTGGTTTCCTTGGCAAGTTTAATGGCATGTAACAAATTTTCCTCTGCCTTTTCTTTATCTGCCAAACCTCTGTATATCATCCCTAAACTATTGCTATACTTGGCTTCTAAGGTTCTATTCTTACTATTTCGAGCTATTTGTAACGCTTTCAAAAAGTAGTCGAGTGCCAACTTTTTCTGTGGTTTTTCATAGTACAAACCTAATAACCAATTGCTTTCGGCTTCGCCTTTTGTATAATTCAGCTTTGCAGAAAGTTCAGCGGTAAGCGTTGCGTACTGAAGCGTTTTTTCGGGTTGGTTGCCAAACGCTTCAAAAGCAATTTCGACATACAAATTTACTTTTACCGTGTCATTGGCTTTATAAAGGCTTACTTTGTTTTCAAGACTGTCGAGCTTAATTGATTGTGCATGTAAAAGTTGCCACTGAAAACTAATTGTCGCTATTATTATTAGGCCTATTTTTTTGTTCATTGGAAATAAATTACCGTTTCAGGACACAAAACTATTAGTTTTCGAACAAATAAAGGTATAATAGAATAAAAAATATTGAAATTGAAAAGCAGTAATAAGGCTAAATATTTTGCAAAAAAGTTACCAAATTGGTATCGCGTTCAATGTCTAATTTTTGGCGCAGGCGCAAGCGAGCTTTTTTTAAGGCATCTTCCGACTGAAAAGTAATTTGCGCAATATCTTTACTGCTCATGTTTAATTTCAAAAAGGCGCAAATTTTACGTTCGTTTCCGGTTAATGTAGGAAATTTAGCATTCAGGCTATCGTAAAAATCGAGGTGTGTTTTCTCGAAAAGCAATTCAAATTCGTCCCAATTCGAATTAAACGACATGCGCTTGTAGTTAGCAATTAGGGCGCTTATTAGTTTTTTGCCTTCGGCATTGGTATTTTTTTCAATTTCAACCAATTGGTTTATAGTGTGAGCATCGCGTTCTGAATTCTGCAACAATTTAAGCGTTGCCACGGTCATGGCTTTTTGGTTATTTTCAAGTTCACTGTTTACTCGTTCAATTTCAGACTGCAAAAGTCGTTTTTTTTCTTTTTCGCTTTCTACCAATGCTTGTTCAATTTTTTTACGTTCAGTTATGTCGCGAATATTGGCAACCACCGAATTAATTGCCGGGTTGTCCAAAAAATTCTGCGCCACCGCCTCAAACCAAACATAGCCTTTTTCTTTGTGCTTGTGCCTATACTGAATGGTATCGGAATTTTTTTTGTTCAGCAATACTCGGTTCCAATGTTGCTGCACAATTTCAACATCGTTCGGAAAAATAACATCGTTTATTGCACCTTTTAGTTCTTCAACAGAATATCCGGTGTATTTTTCGGCAACATCGCTAATAAAATACTGCTCCCCTTTTTCGTTTACCAAAACAAAAATATCGTTCGAGTTTTTAATTATCAAATTTAATTTCTCTTCGCTGTCTTTAATCAGTTGTTCAGCTTTTTTGCGCTCGGTTATGTCGATACTGCAAACCACTACACCTTGTATTTCGCCACCGTGATAATAAGGCAAGTAGGTAGTTTGAACAATTTGTTCGGCATTTTTATTGCAATTTTTATTTTCAAACGAAATGGTTTCGCCTTGCAAAGGTTTTAAAATATGTGCTGCCGAAACACTGCAACTTTGCGTATCGAGCACATCGGCAACTTTTTTTCCAATAATTTTTTTTCGACTAAAATTGAAATTTTCGGCATAGCGTTTATTTACAAACCGGTATTTTAAGTCGGCATCAAGCAGCGCAATAAAAACCGGTACATTGTCGGTTATTTGAATAAGTAAATTTTCGCGTTCTTCTACCTGTAATTTGGTTGCATTTAATTGTTCGTTTGTTTGTTTCAGTTCTTCATTTACGGTCAAATATTCGTCATTTAATTCTTCAATTTCATTTTTCTGCTGCATCAGCAATAAATTTGTGTTGTGCTTAAACCTATACGAACGAAACAAAATAATAGCAAGCCAAACCATCAGCATTATGACTATTATGAGTGAAATAATTATAATTCGGCTCATTTTTGCTTCAGCTTCATGCACTACAAATTTTTTCTGATTCTCGAATTCTATAGCTTGTTTTTCCTTTTCAAATTTATAGTTCATTTCCAACTCGGTAATTCTTTTTACATTTTTTTCGTTGAAAATACTGTCGTTGTATGCTTTGTAGTGTTTGTAGTTTTCGTAAGCCTGTTTGAAATTATTGTTTGCCGAATCAATTTGCGAAAGCTGAAAATGAAGCAATTTCTGTTCGTTCAGCATGTTGTATTCTTTGGCTATAGCCATGCTTTTTCGGGTAAAATCGAGCGCTTTATCAATTTCGTCTAATTTCAAAAATGCTTTGCCCATTTTCCTCCATATATCCGAAATCGAACGTTGCCGCTCGACCTCTTGTGCCATTCGTAATGCTTTTTCGTATGCAGATATTGCTTTTTTGTATTTTTTTTCTTGAAAATAGAAATCGCCAATACTTTCATTGGCATTCATTATTTTGTACTTATCGTTTAATTGTTCAGCAATTTTTAGCGATTTATTTAAGTAGGTAATAGCCTCAGGGTTATTTAGTTTTAGGTACGTAACCCCCAATTTTTCGTAACATACCGGAATCCATTGCATATCGTTTAATTCCTCTGCCATTTTTGTTGCACGCAGCAATACATCAAGTGCTGCTTTATTTTCGAGTTGGTGTCGGTAAATAGCACTAAGGTTTATCAACAATCGAATAATTTCCGGCTTATCGTTTAACACTTCGTACAATTTAAGCGCTTTCAGCGAATAATCTAAGGCTTCTGCTCGATTTGCCAATGCAAAGTGAAAATTACCGAAACTACTGTAGCATTTCGCCAACATAGGTTTATCGTTAAATTCGGTAAAAATTTTCAAGCATATTTGCAATTCATCCAACGCTTTATTGGTGTTGCCGTGCACATTGTTTAAACCGGCTAAATTCAATAAATATTTGGCATGGCTAAGCCTATCTTTCATTTCCTCCGAAATAGCAACCGCCTTGCGCATGTTCTCAAAAGCCTTTTCCTTATTTGCTAAGCCTCTGTAAACCATTCCAATACTATTTAAGTATTTAGCTTCCAGCGATTTACTTTTTACTGTTTCTGCAATTTTGAGCGCTTTTAAGTAATATTCCAATGCCAACTTTTTATTGGGCTTTTCGTAATACAAGCCCAATAGCCAATTACTTTCTGCTTTTCCTTTCGCATAGTTTAATTTATCCGAAAGTTCGGCTGAAAGCATTGCTTTTTTTAATGTTTTTTCCGGTTCATTGGCAAATACCAATTCGGCTGTTAGGTTTAACAAATTAACTTTTACCGTATCGTTAATTTTATACGAACTAAGCCTTAGCTCTATGCTGTCGAGCTTAAAATTTTGTGCCTTTAACGAACCAAAAATAAAAAATACCGGTACAAAAAATAGACATTTCATAACATTCATATCTCCCCCTAACTATTTCCTTTCGCTACAAATATATTTGAATTTCTTTAATTCCGCTGCCTCTGCACAAAAAATAAAACGTGCTATCCTGTTCTAAATAGCCGATCCTTTATAATAAAACTTCAATAAACGCTAATTTATTACATTTCAAAAAAAGAGCGGATTAAGGTTTATGTAAATAACTATCTAAAAATCAGTAGTTTTAATTACAAGTTTTACGAGTTATTTTTTTTTGATTTGAAACTAAAAACTGTACTTTTGCAAGCCAATGCAAATTCAATCCGAAAAATGACTGTAACACCTTATAATAAAGAAACCGGCAAAAAAGAACAAGTTGCCGAAATGTTCAATAACATATCGCACCGCTACGATTTTTTAAACCATTTTTTATCGATGGGAATTGATAAACTTTGGCGACGAAAAGTGGTAAAATTAATGCGACAAGGCAACCCAAATAAAGTGTTGGATATAGCCACCGGCACCGCCGATTTGGCTATTGAAGCTTCAAAAATAGCCAATACGCAAATTACCGGTATCGACATTTCGGAAGGAATGCTAACGGTGGGGCGAAAAAAAATTGAAACCCTAAATTTGCAGCACCGAATTGCGTTAAGCCTTGCCGATTCTGAAAACTTGCCTTTCGAATCGCAAAGTTTCGATGCTATAACTTGCGGATTTGGAGTTAGAAACTTCGAACATTTAGACCTCGGACTGGCTGAAATGTACCGTGTACTTAAGCCCGGCGGAAGAGTGCTTATTTTGGAATTTTCGAAACCGGAAAATTTTCCGATTAAACAACTGTACAACTTCTATTTTTCGGCTATTTTACCGTTCTTCGGAAAAATTATTTCGAAAGACAACTCGGCATATACCTATTTACCCGAATCGGTAAAAGCATTTCCGTACGGAAAAGAATTTATTGCAAAACTTACCAACTGCGGCTTCAACCTGCTAAAGGAATACAAACTCAGCTTTGGAATTGCAAGCATCTATTGGGCAGAAAAAAAATAAAGTCGAACAGCAGAACATATTAAATATTCAATCTTTCCGTTATTTCTTCGGTACAAGAATTGTAATTGTTTAGGAAACTTAATTAGCAATGGGTTGTTCATGAATTTTAAAAAATAACCGAAACAATCAAATTTCGGTTTCATGAACATTCGTTAAAATGTAATTAGCATGAAATTTACGAACTGTTTAAACCGAAGTATTTGGATAACTATGCTTTTGTGCTTTTGCTCAATTTCGGTATTTTCACAAAAAAATGTAGTTAAAAATTTGGTCGATTTCGACCGAAAATTGCTTCGATTTGGTTTTACTGTAGGCACCAATGTTTCGGATATGTCGATCAAATTTTCGGACAATTTTTTGAGCAACCCGCTCATTTCGAGGCTCGAAATTGGTCAAACCGTAGGTTTTCAGTTGGGACCTATTGTAAATTACCGCCTTGGCGAACATTTCGATTTGCGTGCACTGATAAATATTAGCTTTACCGAACGAAATTATTTGTACACCTATTTCAACGAACAGGAACCGTTTGGAAATACGGAGCACACTATGCGCATTGAATCTATTTACGGCGAATTTCCGCTGCTTATTAAATACCGGGCAAAGCGTATTTATAATTATAGGCCTTATTTAATTTCGGGGTTTAACCAAAAATTCGATTTTGCAGCAAAACGAAAAATTAATGAGGAAGATAAACCGAAAATAATGCTAAAACCTTACGATTACTATTTGGAAGCAGGCGCAGGGGTTGATGTTTATTTCGAATATTTTAAATTTTCGGTTGAACTTAAATATGCCCACGGACTAAGAAACTTAACGGTGTATGACCAAACACCTTATACCGATATAATTAATAAAATGAATGCCTCCATGGTAATGATTTCATTTCATTTCGAATAATTATTCTTTATCGATATACGACTTGTCTACCACTTTTCCGTAGCGGTATGCAGCATAAAACCCTACATAATAAAACTGCGGATTGGTAGCCATTATATTCACGTTGCTCATAAATACATCGGCAATTGCGCCAACTTCAACGGCATGAATTTGTTTTTTTGCTTTCGAAAAATCGAAATTATAACCAAATTTAACGCTTGCGCCCGGAACAAATGCTATGTTTTCTAATCCGTATTGGTAAGGTGCATTGTCGTAAATATTTAAAATGCTTGCATTTAAATCCAGTTCGCGAATTTCTACGGTTTCTTCATCTATATAGTAGTAATAATAAATTGGTTTTTTAATTCCCAAGGTACCGCTAATACTATAAAACCGACGAATTGCAATTCCACCTGCGTCGTATTTGCTGTAAATTTCTTTGTTTTTGCCGTAATTAAAGCGCAACGAATAAACGTAATTAATTTTGCCGTAAGCAAATTTTCGTCCTTGTACCGAAGGTGAAGTTCGGTATTCCTTGCGCGATTTTATTTCGGAAAAATCGATTCCGAAACTATGCCAATTAAATGCATCAATTCGTTTATTGTAGGTATAATTTAAGCCGTATCCGTTGCTCGAAAGCATGGCTGCCCACGAACTTTCATCGCGATAAAAAACGTCTTTTTGTTTATCTATTTCGCCTTGTGCATAGCCCGAAGTACTAGCAATAGTGAGCAATAAAAAGAGTAAAAGCGATTTGCCGGTCATTAGTTAATTCAGTTTAAATTCCGAAAAATAAAAGCTTGGTAAAATTACTTCAATTTATATCAAAACAAAAACCTCCCCGATTTTATTTCGTGGAGGCTTACTTTTTCCGACCTCTATTATATAAAAGTCTAAAGTTAAACGTTTGGTATAGTTTTCTCCACTTTAACTGAAGAGTAGGCAGGGCAAGGCTTGGTGCTTTTGCATGAACTGAACATGGCAGCGACAAAAACAAAAATGGAAACAACGGCGATTACTTTTTTCATAATATATAAATTTTAATTATTGACTTTATACACTTATACGTAAAAACATTATAAAGTTGTCATAAAAAATAAATTTAATTTAGAAACGACAAAAATAATGTTTTTATTCGAACTTGTATGGTAACTTTGCCCAAAATTTAAGCGACCTGTGGCTCAGTTTGTATTAGTACAAACAAACTACAATCAGTATTCAATTTGCATTGCTAATACCATAGTTTACAAATAGTAAAAATACAAAATAATTTTGTATTTGCAAATAAAAAAATAAATTTTTCGAATTATGACTAAAACAATTTTTGAACACCGCAGTATTAGAAAATACAAACAAGATTTGGTGCCGGAAAAAATTTTGAACGAAATTTTATTGGCAGGCACTCGCGCATCCAATACGGGCAACATGCAAGTATACAGCTTGGTAGTTACAACCGACACTGAACTAAAGGAGCAACTTTGGGCTGCTCATTTTAAACAAGACATGGTAAAACAAGCGCCGGTGCATATTACTTTTTGTGCCGACATAAATAGGTTTTCGCAGTGGTGCGAGCAACGCAATGCACCGCCGGCTTACGATAATTTTTTGTGGTTCGTAAACGGTGCCATTGATGCCGTGCTGGCTTCGCAAAATGTCGCCCTTGCTGCCGAGGCGCACGGACTTGGTATTTGCTACTTGGGCACAACTACTTATATGGCACAAAAAATTATCGATATACTGGAGTTGCCTAAAGGCGTAGTTCCGGTTACTTCCATAGTGCTTGGGTATGCGAATGAAATGCCGAATTTAACCGACCGATTGCCGCTTGAATCGGTGGTACATTTTCAAAAATACACAAACTACACTGCGGAGGCAATAAATTTGTTGTATGCCGAAAAAGAAGCCTTGGAAAGCACCAAAAATTTGATAGCACAAAACGCTACCGAAAATTTGGCGCAAATTTTCACCAATAAACGATACACGCAAAAAGATAACTTGTTTTTTTCTGAAACGTACTTGAAAGTTATAGAAAAACAGGGTTTTATGAATAATTCGATGCTTTAATTTTGCTACAACAAATCGATTCTGTCTTCAATTTTATTAGCGGCTAAATCAGAGCATTTCTATACTTTCAAAAGTTGGTAATGCTTTATTTTGAAACACTTAACCAGCTTACACTCGCAATAACATTTACAGAATTTTTGCAAGCATACATTTTACACAATACGGTGCCTTTTTGGCTTTGTTAAGTTGAATATTAAACCAATTAATCGTTTTCATTTATCAAATTATTACACAGCAATGCAATATACTAACATAGAAATAGTTTATATTTCTACTTTAGTATGCTAAAAATTAGATGCAATTTATATATTTCTTGTGTATTACAATGAAGGTATGAAGCAAAGCAGTGGAATTTAAACAGCTCCGGGTTCGAGAAACGGTGCTTATTAAAATTCAACCTCTTCAAGGTTTTTAAAGCATAAATTTAACTTCGTGCATTAGAATTATTAACTTTTTTTTTGAAATGGCATAGGTTTCTGAAAAAATATAATAACTTTGTTCTATAAAAATTTAAACTCTTGTAGCATGAATTACGCCAATTTCGATTACTCAACCCCTAAGCAAATTGTAATTACATTCGAAGCATTTGAGCCTACTCCGGCACAGTTTGAAGATTATTTAAGCCAAATGGTTGCAACGTACAACAATCACTCTGGGTTTTATCTTATTTTCGATGCCACAAAATCCATGTATCTTCCTGCTTCACTTCGCATTAGACAAGGCGTTTGGGTTAAGGAAAATTCCGAAATGATAAAAAAACAATGCAAGAGTATGATTTTTATTTTACCCGGCCAACTAACCCGTATTTTATACAAAGCAATTATTTTAGTTAGCCCAATGCCGGTGCCTTCCTACACCACTTCAACCAGAGAAGAAGCAATAGCCAAAGCCAACGAATTGGCGGCCAAAGCATAGTTTTTATACTTTCACAGCTTATGCGTAAAAGTTTCAAATTTTGAACTACTTTTACGCAAATTTTTTATCTGCTATTTCAACTTAAAGCGCTATAAAAATGATTGAAGGAATAACCAAATGCATGCAAACTACAGAAACCGATTATAAATTCAGTTTGCTTGTACCAACTTGGAATAATTTGGACTTATTAAAGCTTTGTGTTCGAAGTATACGCCAAAATTCATTTCATAAAATTCAACTTATTGTGGTTGTAAACGAAGGCAAAGACGGCACCTTGGAGTGGGTAAAAACGCAACCCGACCTCGATTATGTACATGCAGTAAAAAACATCGGAATTTGCTACGGACTTAACAGTACTCGCTCGCTAATTAAAGCGGAATACATTGTATACCTCAACGACGATATGTATGTTTTACCCAACTGGGATTTGGAACTTTCGAATGAAATTGAAAAAATAGGCTCCAAAGCATTTATGGTGTCGGGTACGCTAATTGAACCTACCGATACCGGCAACCCTTGCGTAGTGGTAAAAGATTATGGCCGAAATGTTGAAGATTTTAAAGAAGCATTGTTGCTGAAAGAATACAAAAATTTGGCAGTAACCGACTGGAGCGGTAGTACATGGCCACCCAATGTAATGCATATTGACATGTGGGATTTGGTTGGCGGTTACAGCATTGAGTTTAGCCCGGGTATGTATTCCGACCCCGATTTATCGCGCAAACTGTTTGAGGCCGGAGTACGCACCTTTATTGGCAAAGGCTCAAGTTTGGTGTATCATTTCGGTTCAAAATCGACCAAACGAATAAAACGCAACAACGGGCGCAAAACTTTTATTCTGAAATGGGGTATTACTTCCAAAACCTTTACTAAGCAATTTTTAAAATTGGGTAAAAGCGCCAATTCAACCATAGAAAAACCCGAATTGAGCTTTTTGAGTAAGCTGATTAATAAGCTAAAACGTATTAAAAGCTGTTAGTTTTCGGCAGAAATTTAAGCTTCGACAACACCTGAATTGCCGAAGCTTAAATTCATTTTATTCCAAATTTTCCCAAGCTG
>JAIFNC010000289.1 GCA_020047935.1 Bacteroidota bacterium | reverse complement strand
ATTATACTTTCGGTTGCCTTAATGGGCATAGCCATGCTTGGCATGGGAATAAAAGTACTTTTTACCAAAACCGGCGAATTTCCCGATTCGAGCGTAAGCGCCAATAGCGCTTTGCGCAAAAAGAAAATATATTGCATTAAAACCGAACAAGTTATCATTGATAAAAAAACCGAACGCGAAGAAGGCGTTAAATATAAATCGCAGAGTTGCGAAATGTGCTGATAGATGCGCTAATTAATCCAATTTATGCAAAAAATAAAAGCCGTTTTTGTCGATTTCGATGGTACTTTGGGCAACGATAAGCGTGAAGTTTCTGAAACCGACCGAAATTCGTTGAAGCAATTAGGTAACGCCGGTGTGTTGCGTGCCGTGGCAACCGGAAGGTCGCTTTGGGCCAGTTTGCTGGTGCTTGAACCCGATTTTCCGATTGATTACATCGTGTTTTCGTCGGGTTCCGGAATTTACGATTTCAACAAAAAAGAAATTATTCATAAGGTCGATTTGCCACAGAATAAAGCTGTTGAAATTGCAACAGAATTGCTTAATTGCAATCTCGATTTTAAATTAATAAAGCCGATACCGAACAACGAATATTTTACCTATTACGCTTCCTCAAATCCTTCTGCAGACATTTTATTTAGAAAAGAAAAATATGCCAAGTTCGAATTGCCATTTGTGCCTATTCATGAATTTGGCGAAACAGGGCAAGTTTTGGCTATTTTTCCGCCTAATGGTAATACCTTTGAAAAATTAGAACAAAAGTTTGATAATGTGAGTGTTATTAGAGCAACTTCGCCCTTGGACGGAAAAAGCATTTGGGCCGAATTTTTTGAGCACGGTATTTCAAAAGCGTACGGCGCAAATTTTATTTGTCAATTGCACAATATTTTACCACACGAAACAATGGCAGTTGGCAACGATTTTAATGATATTGATTTGCTGGAATTTACCCCCAACCGATTTGTAACCGAAAACGCTGCACCGGAATTAAAACGCAACTATACTAACGTAAAATCGAACAACGAAAGCGGGGTAACGGATGCTTTTTGTAAGGCAAAAGTTTTGCATGTTGAATGTTGAATTATTGAATTTAAATAAAAGCTTTTAAATGAAGATTCAATATTTCTATTTAAAACCTCATTTAAAAACAGACAACATTAATTTACTTCACGATGTTCAGTTTTTAAAGCTTTCTTAGCCGTTTCGCAGTTCTTAAAGCAAATATCTTTATCGAAAACAATTAAACTATTTTATAAAAACAATTGATATAACACGATAAAAATTAGGTTTATAAAATTTTCCGATGTGCATCGGGCTTTGATTTTCGGAACGAAAATTAAATTCCGTTTTATGAAAAAAATGAGGGCTTGACTTGTAGTCAACCCCTCACATAGTTGAAAATATCGGTCTGACCGCTTAGAGCGGTCTGAACGAAAAAAGGACTATTTCTTAACCCGTTTTGGTTTAGCATCAATAACTTCTTGGCTTACACCGGCTTCAAAAAGTCTGAAGTTTTCCAAATAGCGAGCTGCCAAAGCATCGTATTTTTGCCAGTATTCAGCTTTATTCGCCCATGCATTTTCCGGAATAAATACTTCTTCGGGTACATTGGGGCAAGTAAGCGGAACTTTGAAACCAAAAACGCTGTCGGTTCTAAATTCAACCGTATCGAGCTGTCCGTTAAGTACGGCATTAAGCATATTGCGGGTGTGGCGTATGCTTATGCGCTTGCCAATACCGAACTTACCTCCTACCCAACCGGTATTTACCAACCACACTTTTGAGCCGTAAGCCTCTATTTTGCGGCGCAATAAATTGGCATAAAAGAACGGATGATGCACCATAAACGGCGCTCCGAAACAAGCACTGAAGGTAATTTCGGGCTCGGTACCTAAGCCTAACTCGGTGCCGGCAATTTTTGACGTATAACCGCTAATAAAATGATACATTGCTTGGTTTACATCCAACTGTGCAATGGGAGGCAATACGCCTTGTGCATCGGCAGTAAGGAAAATTACGTTTTTCGGGTGGTGGTTGGTCATTTTTTCCGGAATGGCATTCGGAATAAATTCCAACGGATACGAAATACGCGTATTTTCAGTCAGTTGGTCGTCGTTTAGGTCAATTTTCCGGGTAGTAGGGTTCCAAACTACGTTCTCCAGAATTGAACCAAACATGTGCGTACAAGCATGAATTTCGGGCTCCGCTTCGGCTGAAAGTCGAATTACTTTTGCGTAGCAACCGGCTTCAAAATTAAAAATTCCGTTGTCACTCCAGCCGTGTTCGTCGTCGCCAATAAGCATGCGCTCCGGGTCGGCAGAAAGGGTGGTTTTACCTGTTCCCGACAAACCGAAGAACAAAGCAGCATCGCCCGCTTTGCCAACGTTGGCAGAGCAGTGCATAGCCATTACGCCATCCAACGGTTTGTAATAGTTCATCATGGTAAAAATGGTCTTCTTAATTTCGCCTGCGTAGTGTGTGTTGGCAATAATTGCCATACGTCGGGCAAAATCAATGATAATACCGGTTTCGCCTGCTGTACCGTCAATTCGCGGGTCAAGTTTGAAGTTTGGTACAGCAATTAAGGTAAATTCGGGAACATGCGTTCGGTATTCGTCGCGCGTACGAGGTTTAACAAACATGTTGTGCGCAAACAAACTTTGCCAAGCGTGCGTAGTTATAATACGCACGGGCATAGCATGTTCGGGGTCGGCACCGGCAAATACATCTTGCACAAACAGTTCTTCGCCTTGCAAAAATGCCTGAATACGGTTGAACAAACCGCCAAATTTGTCGTTATCCAACGGACGATTGTATTCGCCCCAATTAATATTGTCGTTGTTAACCGGTTCGCGCACAATGTACTTATCGGCGGCAGCGCGAGCAGTCCACTTTCCGGTATGCACCACCAAAGCTCCGCCTTGGGTAGCCTTGGCTTCACCCCTAAAAATTGCCTCTTCGAACAAAGCCGGCGCCGGAAGATTCCAGAACACTTTGTCGATGTAAACCAAACCATGATTAACCAACTTATAATCGGAGGCTAAATCGCCGGCTTGGTCGGCAGCGGGAGTTTTAAATTTAAGATATTTTGTCATACCCAATCCCTCACTAATTTACGTTCGCCAATGTACAATTCATTGGGTGCATTGGGGTCCAAAGCCCATTTAATACGTTCAATACCTTGCAAAATTTCTTTGGTGGTGGTGTTGTACGACATACGTACGTAACCTTCCATGCCAAACTCAATACCCGGCATTACTGCCACCCGTACTTTGTCGAGCAATAAAGTAGCCAATTTAACCGAATCTTTTTCGTAGGCTCTAAAATCGACAAACATGTAAAAAGTACCGTCCGGTTTGGTAAGTCGCACGCCTTCAAATGCTTTCAAGCGGTCGTACATAACGTTACGGTTATTTTCCAAGGTTTGTTTTAAGCTTTCAACGCTGCTTTGTATACCGTTTAAGGCACCGGCTGCAGCGGCTTGCAACAAAGGCGACGGAGCCGAGTTGGTATGCGCCTGAATGTTGGTCATTACCTCAATAACCTTTGGATTTGCAATTGCCCAACCTACTCTGAAACCGGTCATTGCATACAATTTCGATACGCCGTTTATAACAATAACTTTCGAATCGTCGTCGAATTTAGCATAATTAAATACGCTGATTGTTTTTTTGTTGTCGAAAAGCAAGCGATGATAAATATCGTCCATGATTAAATAAATGCCTTTATTTCGGCAAAACTCAACAATTTCGGCAATAAACTCGGCCGTATACATAACGCCGGTAGGGTTATTTGGGCTATTTATAATAATAGCTTTGGTTTGCGAACCCACTTTGGCAGTCAAATCTTTCATAGTTGGGTGAAAACCGCCGTCTTCTGCTTCAACCGAAATACCAACAGCGCCAATCATTTTAGCCATTTCTTTATAACTAACCCAATATGGCGAAGGAAAAAGAACTTCGTCTTGCGGATTAAGAATAGCTTGCATAGCAAAAAATAACGCCTGTTTTGCACCTACGGAAACAATTACGTTTTCGGGTCGCGGACGAATGCCGTAATGTTCTTCGGTATAGCGAATAACCGCCTGTTTAGCTTCAACTGTGCCATCGGGTGGCGAATACCTTACTTCGGCGCTGTTAAGCATTGCAGCAGCGCGAGTTATCGCATCTAAAGGCGCTTTGCCTTTTGGTTCACCGCCACCCAAATGAATGATAGGCTCGCCTTTTGCTTTCAAAATGGCGGCTGTTTCATTGAGCTTTAAGGTTGCCGATTGTTTTAACGATCGGCCAATTAGGCTTAATGTCATAATGTTGTGTTGTTAATTTCAAACTTAACAGTTGATACTTTTGTACTTCTGTAAATGTTTGACAAAATTACAGCATTAAACAATCGATTGCAATGTTCTTTAATAGCTTAAAACCTATTGTTAAACATATAAATTAAACCCCTTGTAAATAGGAAAAATAATTATACTTTTGCACGAATAGAAATAGGGTTTGTTGAAAAGCTTTTTCAACAAACCCTATTTACTTATAATCAGCAAGTTAACTAATACTACTTTTGTACCGATGCATTAATTGTTCGTACTTTATCTGCTGCAATGTTTGCTTTTTGCAACATTCCGGCATTGGTAAAAATCCGAATTGCATTTTCGTATATAAGCGCCCCTTGCGGATTTAATTCCAAGGCTTTTTCAATATTTTCAACTGCCTTATTTAAATCGCCTTTCATTCCGTATGCCACCGCCAAATCGGAGTAAATTTTGGGCGCATCCTGCTTATATTCGAGCGCTTTTTCTAAATGCAAAATAACTTTATCGGCATCGTTCCGCAATGGGCCATACAAACCGCCCAGTAAATAGTTTATATCCATTCGGTTCGGATTCAGTTTATACAATTCGTCCAGTACTTTAAGCTGAAATTCTTTATCTACCGAATCGGTCAGAATTACATTTACAATGTTGGTAAAAGCCTTTTCGTACGTTGGGTTTAACCTTGCTGTTTGCAAATAATAATCAATTGCAGTTTCGAATTCGTTGTTTTTCTCATATGCAACTCCCATGTCAAGCACTGCTGCAATATGCAACGGATGTATTTCGATAGCTCGCTTTAAATGTTCTTTCGAAAGTCGGATATATTCTTCTTTCTTGCTTTTATATTTTGGGCTTCCGGCTCTAATTACATATTGCTCCCCGGCGGTTGTGTTGCCTTTTGCGCTGTTTTCGGACACTTTAACATCGGTGGTAAATAGGGTAAAGTTATCTTTCCAATCAAAATTTCGTATTATAGTTTTCAAACTAAACAAAAACAATACTGCAACCAAACCAATACCTAATGCTTTTACCAATTTTTCTTCGGAAGTTTTTTTGCCAAGTATTTGTTTCTTCGGAAATTGATTGAAAAAATAATACGAAACGGCCAATAAAAAACCGATAGATGAAATATAGACAAATCGTTCGCTCATAAAGGTACCAACGGCAAAAAATAAGTTTGAAACCGGTGAAAGTGCCGCCATAAACAATAATATTGCGAATGAATATACCGAGCGCGAATAAAAGCCAAACAACGCCCAAACACCTAATGCCAAATACAATAGCAACGAGCCCAACGCCCTAATGTCTGTTAATGCAACCAACGGAATATGATACGGATAGTAGTCCCACGTAAGCGGATGCGGGAAAATTAGCAGTTTAATATAAATTCCTAAGGTATACAATATAGTGCCCCATTTTTGCGACCATGTTGCATCTACAAAAGGGTCGTTCATTAGCTCACGCGGAATAACTCCGTCGTGGTAGCCTAACACTTGGTTTCGAATAATTAGAAATAGAGCCGTAGCCAAAAGCAATGGAACCACCGGAATAAGTGCTTTTTTCAAATCGGCTTTGGCAAAATAATATAAAGCTGCCGGCGTAATTACCAAAAAGGTAATGGCATTTTCTTTTGAAAGTAAGCCCACAAACATTCCAACAAAAACTCCAATTAAATACAACCAATTTTTTGTTTCGAAATGCCTTATAGCCATGTAGGTAGCAAACAATGCACCGAGTAATGTCATAATTTCGTCGCGCCCTTTAATATTTGCAACTGCTTCGGTATGAATAGGGTGCGCCAAAAACAACAAAGTAGTAACTACCGGTACCGAAAAATACCAACGTTTAGCAAATGCTTGATTAATAGAAGTTTCAATTTTAGCAAACGCAAAAAGTTTGAACAATATCAGGTACAATAAAATGCCGGTAAGTGCATACAGCACGATATTAAAAAAATGAAAAAACGCCGGATTTTCGCCAAACAACTCATATTCGATGGCAAACATAGCCACAGTAAACGGTCGGTAACGTCCGCCTGCCACCAATTTAACATCGGTACCGTGTTCCCCGG
The DNA here is from genome assembly GCA_020047935.1 of Bacteroidota bacterium. Taxonomy (GTDB): domain Bacteria; phylum Bacteroidota; class Bacteroidia; order Bacteroidales; family JAIFNC01; genus JAIFNC01. The sequence goes on along the minus strand of JAIFNC010000289.1, from coordinate 3,545 downwards.
CAAACGTATCGTATTTAAAGATATCGGCAATACCCGCAATTCCCTTTTTCGTGAAATCGTTTTTTGTGATAACAATTCCGTCGTCGAGCACAAAATCGTTGAACAAGGTATTTCCATAAAGCAAAAATGTAAACGCTATTATTAATGCGTATATTTTTTTTGTTGAAAATTCCTTACTAATAAATTCAGCCGTCTTTTCCTTTGCCGGTTCGGTTTTGGGTTGGCTTACTTTATCTTTATATTTGAGCTTCTTCGGTGTATTCTCATTGTTTTTCATACAAATAAAACTAAGGTTTGCTGCAAAAATGCAATAAAAATGGCAATAAATTAAATTTTAACTGCAAAAATAATTTCCATGCCAATTTTAACAAGTTTCAGTCTGAACCCGAAATGGCTTTTTTTCAAATTTCATGCCTATAGCGGCTACTATTCGGCAACTATTCTTTCTATAAAATTCAGGAATTAGAATTGATTCAGCCTCCGGAAAAAATTTGTATAACAACATACATTACAAGTAAATAAAAACAAGCAAATTAAAAACCCAATTCAACATCGTAAAATTCATTCATCAAATTTATACTTAACTTAACCAAAAATTATATTGAAATTTCAAAATAAAATTGTATTTTTGATAAAATAAAGCATTTTGATTAAAAGCAAGGTGTATTCTTTTTTTTATATGAATCGCAGTCTTTTTATTGATATTTCGATATGAAAACCGAGTAAAGATTCATTTGCAAACTTTGATAGTTATTTATTCAATAGATATAATAAAATTTACCAACATAACACATCGAAAATCATGGCTAAGTTTAAACTCATTTTAACCCTTTTGTTCATTGGTACCCTGCTTACAACCATGCAGGTTATTGGTTCTACGGTTAAAGGAAAAGCGCCGCAGGCCGACCCGACAATAACCTTGCAACCCGTTCCTGCAACGGTCTGCGAAGGTCAATCGGCTAACTTTACAATTACTGCCACCGATGTTATTTCATACACTTGGGAAGTATTCGATGGAACCTCTTGGTCAATAGCCGACCAAAGTATTTACATACCTTCACACACTACTTCCAATCTTACATTTATAGTAAACTCCGGTTTGGATGGCTACAAGTACCGATGTAAAGTTTTAGGTGCTTCGACAATATACAGCGACGAGGTACTTTTAACAGTAAACAAGCTACCAACTGTAGCCAATGCAGGAGCCGACCAAAGCAATTGCACCGGCTACTTTACTCTTGATGGAAATGTACCGACATTTGGTACCGGTAACTGGTCCGAATATATTGGAGGAACTGCAATAATTGAAGACCCTACGAATCCCAATTCGGGAGTTACAATTCCCGCAAGTGGAACCTTTTCAATGTATTGGGCCATAAGCAATAGTTGCGGCTCGCCAGACGGCGATTATGTTAATTTAACCAACAATGCAACCCCGCAAGCCGAAGCCGGTGAAAACGAAACGGTATGTGCAAACAATGCCATGTTATCCGGCTTCACTCCGGAAAATACTACAGGTTCATGGTCGATAATTGATGGGCAAGCTACATTCAGCGATCCAACCGATGGCTATTCAAGTGTATCAAACATTGCTTTTGGGGTAAATACTTTTCGCTGGACAATTACCAATGCTTGCGGTTCAACATACGACGATGTTACAATTATCTACGAAATACCACCTGTAGCGAATGCAAGTACTGACCAAACAATTTGTACATCGAGCGTAATGCTTGACGGAAACAATCCGAATTCAAGTACGGGAACTTGGTCGGTAATAGCAGGAACTGCTGCATTTGATAACACTTCTTTATATAACACATCCGCAACTTTAGTTCAGGGAAGCAATATCTTGCGTTGGACAGTAACAAGCCCATGCGGTACAACTTTCGATGAAGTTAGCATTTTTAATAACGAACCAACGATAGCCAATGCAGGAACCGATCTAAATATTTGTTCAGATTTCGTTACATTATCAGCAAACATGACGATGTATAGTTCCGGAACTTGGACCGATTTAACCGCCGGCGGAACGGCAACCTTTGGCGATACAGGCTATTCGAACTCGCCGGTTTCCGGATTAAAACTTGGCCCAAATACCTTGCGTTGGACAGTGGGCAACGGTTGCAGTTCGAATTTCGATGATGTTATAATTAATAATGGTAATCCTTCTGATGCTAATGCTGGCGTAAATCAAACTATTTGTTCCAAAAGCACAATACTTGATGCGAACCAACCTTTTTCAGGAAGTGGAATTTGGTCGGTTAATACAGGAAGTGCAACATTTGTTAATAATTCTCTATATAATACTTCGGTTACGGTTGGGCAAGGTATGAATACTTTACGTTGGACAATTAGCAAAGGGGCTTGTCCACCGAGTTCTGCGGATGTTACTATTTTTAATAGCCTGCCTTCTGCAGCTTACGCCGGTGAAGACATGACATTATGCAATAATTCTACAGTTTTAGTAGCAAATGTGCCTTCGTCAGGAACCGGTTCTTGGTCCGATATAACAAGCGGCGGAACAGCAAGTTTTACCAATATCTATAATTATAACGCTACGGTTGGAAATTTGAAACCGGGGGCTAATACCTTACGTTGGACTGTCAGTAATGCGGCTTGTCCTGCCAAGGATAGTTTAGACGAAGTGGTTATTAACTATGACTATCCAAGTGAAGCGTTTGCCGGCGCAGGACAAACCATTTGCAGCAACACCTTTACCATGGGAGCTACAACCCCTGCAATTGGAATGGGAGTTTGGAGCGTAATTACCGGAAGCGCTACCTTCACCAATTCTACATCGCCATCTACTACAGTATCGGTAGGTCCGGGCACTAATATTTTGCGCTGGGAAGTAACAGGAAGTTGTCCTCGTATCAATAATTATCAAGATATATCAATAAAAGATAGCCGACCTTCTAACGCAAATGCAGGTGCAGACCAAACGATGTGTACCGGCAGCTTTACGTTGTCGGCAGTTAACCCAACTGTAGGTTTGGGAACTTGGACGAAAATTAGCGGCAATGCTACTTTCAACAATATAAATATACCGAATACCAATGTTTCTGTTGGTTCGGGAATGAATACTTTGCGTTGGACTGTGGGCAACGGTTGTGGTTCAACCTTCGACGATGTTAACATTTTCAACAATTTACCGTCATTAGCCAATGCAGGCACTGACCAAACCATTTGCACCAACAGCATTGCTTTGTCGGCAGTTAATCCGGCAGTAGGTTTGGGTACATGGTCAAAAATTGGAGGTAATGCAACTTTCAGCAATATAAATCTACCGAATACCAACGTAATGGTTGGTTCGGGCATGAATACTTTGCGTTGGACGGTGGGCAACGGCTGCGGTTCTAATTTTGACGAAGTTGCAATTTTCAATAATATGCCAAGTTTGGCAAATGCAGGTACAGACCAAACGGTTTGCGGGTCTTCTGCAAACTTAACGGCAAATACACCGACAATGGGAACCGGTTCGTGGACAGATATTACAGCTTCGGGAACGGCAACTTTTGGTAATGCAAACACGAACGCTACTTCGG
>JAIFNC010000113.1 GCA_020047935.1 Bacteroidota bacterium | reverse complement strand
AACGCACTTCGCCTTTAAGCAGCATTAATTTGCGTGCATAATTTGGCAATTTGGTAAAATCCGATTCCAACGCATCAATAGTTGCTGTACTTACCCGATAAATAAAATTTTGCTCGGAATAAACAGCATCCGTCGGAAAAATTTCCAATTGTGCCGTTTTTCCGCCACTCCATTGGTTATAGATTTGGTCGGCTGCGTGTAAAATGGTTAATTTCATTTCAAGGATTTAATAAAATTAGTCAGCTAAAAGCATTATCCAATAAATTTAACACAATCATCGCTGATGTATTTTTGTTTATCGGTTATCCAATTTGGTAATCCGGGCGATTGAACTGTTTTTTCTTCGCTTTCAGCTTGTGCTACCTTTTTGTTTAATTCTAAAAGCTGTTGTAGCATATCCTTTTTTGCATCGAAACCATACGCTTCAATTACGGCACTATCCAAATCGGTGTGTAAATCTTTAAGTATGTTTTTGCCCGGTTTTTCTATAACTCGATACACATCGCGCAAAGTCGATTTATTATTTTCCATGATTGCATTTCGTTCGTCGCGCAAGTTTTTTGACAATTTTGCAATTTTTGCAATTTGCTTTTCGGTAGGTTTTTGTGGCCACGGAAAAGTGTCCCAACAAGAGTTTGTGTTAAATCGAAATGTTTCGCCTAATGTTGTGCCTGTTGTTTTAATCCACACCCAAAACAAATTCGACTGCAAAATTCCAAATGAATAATTGTCTTCGAAGCCAAAAAATGAAACTGTTTGATTAGGAGTAATTTCCGCAGAAATAAAAGTAAAAATTGGTCGTAACATAGTTTGTGAAGCAGCAATATATCTATGCATTTTCGATTTAAATAATAACATATCTTTTCTTCCATACGATAAATGCCACCAACTATTATAAAAATTAATATGATGTTTATTTGTTTTTGCCTTTCTGTTTTTTAAAGTAATTAGTTCATTTTCCTCTTCTTGTTTTCTTGCTTTAGACTTTCTATCAGGTAAAACAACTTTTTCAATTATTTTATATAACTCTTTAAACGATGACGCTTCATTAACATCTTTTAGTGTGAAATCAATAACAAATCGTTTTGGTTGCGATTTTCTATTTGAAACTAATTCATCGCCAATTAAAAAAGGTTTTAAAACTTCGCAATAATTTGGATGCTTTTTTAGTATATCTTGAGCTTTTGAAACAGGCAAAAGAAATCCATTATGTCCGTGTGTTTGTCCTTGAAATACCATTTTGGGTTTTCGGTTACATTCCAACACTTTTGCTTTTGAAACATCGGTATTTAAACTTAAACTGCTGTTAATAGTTTCTATAGTATGCAATACCAATTCCTCTTTTTCATTGGCAACATATAAATTTTTCAATCCATCTTTTTTTCCATTTTTCCACGAAGCGATTGAAACATATACTGCAGCTTCGCCCGACCACTTTTGCGACGAAACGGCATCTACGATAGTTCCTCCATTATTTACAATGTAATCCAAACTGCCTTCGCGGCTATAATTCTGGCGTATTGTATTGGTACCCACCAATCCGGCGAAGCAATTTTTTTTCAGTTCTTTATGTGCTTTATAAAACCAATACACGCAAAAATCGGCTCGCCCCGGAACTTGCTTATAAACATTTCTAAGTTTGTTAATATATTCTTTCCCAAATTCTGCCTGCATTTTGTTCTTGCTTTGATACGGTGGATTTCCAATGATTGCATCTACTTCGGGCCATTGCCTTTCTGTACCGTCTTGGTTTAAAAGTGCATCGGCACAAATAATATTATCATCTAAATTGTCCAATGGAAGTGCGTCCGAATTGTCAGAACTTTCTTTTATAGAAAGCTCTTTGGCAATCATTAAGGTAACTTTAGCAAGTTCTACGGCATACGGTTTAATGTCGATACCGTAAAATTGCTTGGTACTTACATAATTACCGGCTTCAAAGAATTTTCTAAATTCTTCTGCTTGTTCTCTTGTTTTTGCATTTTCTCGAATTAAAGTTAAAAGCGTTTTTTCCAATCGTTTTATCTCTTTAAATGCAACAAACAAGAAATTTCCGCTACCGCAAGCCGGGTCGAGTACTTTAAAACTGCGCAGTTCTTTTAATAGTGTATAGTATTCGGGCAAGGTTTCGGCTTTTTCTATTCGCTCCAACCACGGATTAATTATTGCAGGATAAACAATTTTGCGAATATCTATTTCATGCGTATAGTGTGCTCCAAGTTGGTGGCGTTCATCGATTTCCAAAGCACTTTCGAAAATAGAACCAAAAATTGCCGGATTTACATTTTGCCATTTACGTAAAGCTGCTGTTTGAAAACGCTCCAATTCAAACCGCGTTAGCTCCAAGCGGTTTACTTCTAAAAACAAACCGCCGTTAAAATAATCGACACCTTTATATATACCACCTTCGGTAATACCTTTTGTATTCATTTCTTTAAACAAATTACCAATAAGGTCAAATGAACTTGGCACAACTCCCGGTTCGTTTGCTGCTTTACTTAAACATTCATTTATAACATAAGAAAATAAATGATTGGGCAACAAACCAATGTCTTCGGCAAACATCGAAACTACACATTGCATACAATATATAAGTGCCTTTTTTCTTTCGATACCTCTTTTAATCATCGACCGAAAAGCGTAACCTACTTCTTTTACTACGCTTTCAGTTATTTCTTCTTTATTATAACCCCATTTAACCAACTTCGGAATTGGTAATAAAAAGTTTAAATTCTGTCGACGTTCTGTAAGTTCGTCCAATGCTAATATTTCAACCGGGTCGTTAATATCGGTATCAAAATCATAAATCCAAAACTCATCGAAATTGCATAAAATTACATATTGAGGGCGATTAGGCACAAGATTTTCCCAGTATTTGAATGCCTGTTGGTAATGTTTGGTAAGATTTTCACCACGCTTTTTCATTTCTATCAATATGCGCGGTTTCCATACCAAATCGGCAAAACTTGTACTTTTATTAGCGGCGTTTTTTATACGAAACTCGCAATCGGCACCGGCACCTTTTAATCCCTCTGAATAACCCAAAGCCATAAAAAAGTGATCGAGAAAAATTTGAGCTTCTCCTTTTTCATCCCCTTTAATATGTTTTTTTGTATAATCTACAAATTGTTGTATTGATTGTTCAGTCATTTCGTATTTTGTTTCTGTTTATTCAATTTTTCTATAAGCTATTACAAGCTGTTTTTTTGAAATAAAATTTTGCAAAGCCCAAAGCTACTCCTACTTTTTCTTTTTAATCGGTTTAATAAAAGTGCTTCGTTTTTCATAATTCTGCGATAAAACTTTGGGTGCTTTATTTTCTTCGGCTTCAGTACGCGGACGACGTGCTTTATTTTCGTCGGTTGTAGTGCGAGGACGAGGGGCTTTAACAATTTTTGGCGCCTCATTTTCGTCGGTTCCCGATCGCGGACGAGGCGCTTTGGCAGTTTTATCGGCAGCAGCTTGTTCGCCTCGTTTATAAATTATTAAGCCGTTCAAAAAATTTCGCAAAATTTGGTCGCCGCAAGGTTTAAAATTTTCGTGGTCTTCGGCTCTAAATATGCCCGAAAGCTCAGTTTTTGTAATTCTGAAATCGACTAAACCTAAAATATGTACAATATCATCGTCGCGAAGCTGCAATGCCACGCGCAATTTTTTCATTACATCGTTGTTATTCATCTGTTTATTGTTTTTTAAAGTTGAAAACCCCACCTCCTTGTTTCAATAAAAACTCGGAATAATTAATTTCGCCGGCAGCGTTTTTTTGAAACTGAATTACAATGCCTGCTTGCTCAAATCTGAATTCAGAAGTACTTACTGCATCTAACTTAAGTGCTTGTTGTCCGTCGCCTTGGGCAAACAATTTGCCTTCGGAAACAAAAAAAGTAATTTTGATAGGAATTTGAGGCGAAGCAAATATACCTACATATTTTTCGAGTTCAGCCACCGGAATATCAATAAATTGGATCGAAAAATCCGGAATTTCGAACGGCATTTTGTAATAGGCAAAAAGTATGGTTTTTAGTATTTCGTTCAGTGAATATTCCAACCCGTTGGTTGTAATGCTGATAGCAAGTGAATCGTTGGCAAAATAGGCTGCTTGCGAATTAAATCTATCGATAGAACCGCCATGTCCAAAACCGGAAACAGCAAAAAACGGAATAGGAAAAAGCCCTTTCCCGAAACCATTATTTAGCGTTTTCATTTCGGTTAAAGAAGTTTCGCCTACTAATTTGCCTTGAAAAAGTGCTGCATAAAACTTATTCAAATCGCTTGGTGTCGAAACCAATGCACCGGCACCTCCCGGAATACTCATATTGGTTTCGGGTTCTTTAACCCACTTATTACCGTCAAATTTATACGAAAACGCTTCGTTGCTTTCAGGTTTTATGGCACCGCCGTAATTGGTACGTGTTAAACCTAATTTAGTAATTATTCGTTCGTTAAGTATTTCATTATAAGGCTTTTTTGATAGCTCTTCAACTATAAAACCAAGCAAGACATAATTTGAATTCGAGTATTCCGATTTTTCACCGGGTTGAAAGGCTGGTTTAAAATTTGCGATTTTTTGCAAAATGTCTTTTTTCGAAAGTTCCGATTGGTAATAAGTTAAGTAATTTTCGTCGGAAGTAAAACTGTAAATTCCGCTCGAATGATTGAGCATTTGCGCAATGGTTATTTTGTCCGCATTCGGAATTTTGGAATAAAACTTCGAAAGCTTTGTTTCCAAACTTAACTTTTTCTCTTCAATAAGTTGAAAAATAAGCGTGGCGGTAAAAGTTTTGGAAATAGAACCAATTCTGAATTTTGTTTCGGCATTATTTTTCAGGTTCTGTTCAACCGAAGCATAACCAATGGATTTAGCATACATTGGCACATTCTTTTTATAAACCGAAACACTTAACATGGCTTTATTAAATTTTGCCAATTGATCGAAATATTGGTTCAACTTTGCAGTATCTTGCCCGTAACTTACAGTAAATAAGCAAATAGTAACGAGAAAAGATAAGAAATATTTATAGTGTTTCATAACAAAAATAGTTTTAATTATTTATGAATACAAAAATTCAAATGCAATCGAATATTGTCGCAATTTACGACTAAATTTCAACATAATAAAGCATAAACGGGCAAACTTAGGCTAAAAAATTTGCTTGCATTGCCAACTCAAATGCATTTAATAAAGACTTGCAAATCTTTTTTTCTACAAATTTCTTCAAATTGAATTAAATAACTTAATTTTGCGGTATTATTTATTGTACCGAAAACCGTGAGTTTTCAAAGGAAAAACAGAAATATATAAACAGAAAAACATGTCGAAATTACCGGAAATTCAACAATTTATATTCAAAAAAGAAAAGAAAGTGCGACCTACGGCCGAGGCTAACGGGTTGAAAGTATATATTGAAACGTATGGCTGCCAGATGAATGTGGCTGACAGTGAGTTAATTGTAGCCATATTAAGCGATGAAGGCTATACCACCACCGACGACTATAAGCAAGCCGATATTGTATTTATGAATACCTGCTCAATTCGCGACAATGCCGAGCAGCGAGTTAGAAACCGCTTGCATGTATTCAAACACATGAAAAAATCGAACCCCGATTTGCTAATCGGTATTTTGGGCTGCATGGCAGAGCGTTTGAAGGAACAATTGTTGGAAGAAGAAAAATTAGTCGATTTGGTGGTTGGCCCTGATGCCTACCGTAATTTGCCTATGCTTATTGCAAAAGCCGAAACCGGACAAAAAGCGGTAAACGTACTGCTTTCGCGCGAGGAAACTGCGACAATATGTGCGCTTATTGCGTTGTGCCCTTTACACGAGGCAGAGAACGAAGCCGAGCACCGCACACTATTATAGATGAAGTAAAAGAACTGATTGAAAACGGTTTTAAAGAAGTTACCTTGCTTGGGCAAAATGTTGACAAATACAGCTGGAATGAAGGCGAAGTTACTTTTGCACAACTACTTGAACAAGTGGCACTTTTAAGCCCAAGTTTGCGTGTTCGATTTTCGACCTCGTACCCACAGGATATGACCGACGATGTATTGCACATGATGGCAAAATACTCCAACATTTGCAAATACATCCATTTGCCCGTACAGCACGGCAACAACCGAATATTGGAAAAAATGAAACGCGGATACACACGCGAATGGTATTTAAACCGCATTGAAGCAATAAAGAAAATTGTACCCGAATGTGCCGTTTCGAGCGATTTTATAACCGGCTATTGTTCCGAAACCGACGAAGAGCATCAAGAAACTTTGTCGCTCATGGAATTGGTACAATTCGAGTTTTCGTATATGTTTAAATATTCGGAGCGCCCAAATACCTTTGCTGCACGCAATTACCCCGACGATGTTAATGAGGAAACAAAAATTAGCAGACTAAACCAGGTAATTGAAATGCAAAACAAACTTTCGCTTGAAAGCAATAAAAAAGATATAGGAAAGGTATTTGAAGTTTTGGTTGAAGGTAAATCGAAAAAATCGGATGCCCGAGTTTTTGGAAGAAATTCGCAAAACAAAGTGCTTGTTTTCGAAAAAGGCAACCATATGCCGGGCGATTACGTAATGGTAAAAGTTGTGTCGTGTACTTCGGCAACTTTAATGGGCGAATTGGTTTAACAGTAATTATAACCAACCTATTGTATTTAAAAACATTAGCGTATTAATTCTTTAACTATGAAATCGTACTTAAATTTAGTTTCGTTTACAATCATTGGTTTTTATATCGGATTTTTAATTTTTGGCAAAGTTAAAGGTGTTAATATCAGCTTTAAAGAAGCACTAACCGGAATAAGCCCCGAATACGGCATTTTAAATAAAACTGCCGACGATTTGCTTACCACCGCCCGTTTAAAAATGTTGGCAACTGCCTTTGTTGGTTTTTTTGTGGGTGTTATTTTATTGGTTATAGGTAAAATAACCGAAAAAAGGCAAGCTTCGCAAATGGAATAAAAAAAATAGCGCAATTTTCGGTTGCGCTATTTTTTTTGTATGTATTTAGCAAAATGCTACTTATTCTTTTGTTGTTTAGCCATTTGTTCCAAACGCTCTTGGAATTTCGATTTTACCACCGGTTTTTTCTTATTCTCATGAATTTTCTTCAAAACCTCTTCATCGTTTACCATTCGGCGAATTGCTATGGTTTGAGCATAGGTTATAATATTTGCAACAAAATAATAGTAACTTAAGCCCGATGAGTAGCTGTTAAACCAAAATACCATAAACACCGGCATGGAGTACATCATAAATTTCATACCCGGAATAGCCGAGTTAGAATCCATTTGTGCACTGTTAACCAGGGTTGTAAGTACAATAGAAGCTGCCATAAGCAAGGTAAATAAACTTACGTGGTCGCCATAATATGGAATATTGAACGGTAGGTTATAAATAGAATCGTAGGTAGAAAGGTCGGTTGCCCACAAAAATGCTTTCTGCCTAAGCTCAATAGATGCCGGGAAAAATTGGAACATGGCAATTAAAATAGGAAACTGTAATAACATTGGTATACAACCGCCGGCAGGATTTACTCCGGCTTTTTTATACAATGCCATGGTTGCTTGCTGACGTTCCAAGGCTTTTTCTTTCGGAATTTTTGCATTAATAGCATCAATTTCGGGTTTAAGCACACGCATTTTGGCGGTAGAAAGATACGATTTATAAGTAAGCGGAAAAATTACGACCTTAATAATAATAGTAAGCACCAAAATAAGCAAACCAATATTGCCAATATAACTGCTTAAGAAGTTAAAAAGCGGAATAATTGCATAGCGGTTTACCCAACCTATAATTGACGCACCGAAAGGTATAAGTCGTTCCATTTCAATGTCGTACTCTTTAAGAATACTAAATTTATTTGGTCCGAAATACCACTTATAGCCAATTTTTTGCGCATTATTTTCACCTTCGAAAGGTGCTACCATATCGGCAGTAAAATGTTTTAAGTATTTGCTGTCGGCAATTAATTTATGCTCAACTTTACCGCTAACAAAAAACGTATCGGCAATAAGTACCGCCGAAAAAAACTGCTGTTTAAATGCCACCCACTTAACACGCGTTGCCAAACTTTCACTGTCGTCCTTTGTTTCCGTCAAATAATCAACTTCATCTTCATGAAATTTATAATACAAGCCGGTTCTTTCTCCTTCGGTTTTATGACCTTTTTCGTGTGCGGGCGAATGCATAGACCAATGCAAATCAATTGCGCCCATGTTTTTCGATATAACATCGTCTAAACCAACGAATTTTACATCGTATTTTAGGTCGTATTTGCCCGGTTCCAAGGTATAATTATACTCTATGTACCTGCCTTCGCCGGCGCTAAGTCTGAAAATTGCCGATTTTTTTCCGGTAGTTGCCGAAACCATATCGCCGTCGAACTGTGGGAAAAAGTACAACTCGCCGGTATTAATACTACGGTTTTGCGAAAAAAATCGATACTCGAACTTATCCTTAATGCCGTCGAACATAACTAAATCGAGCGAATCGTGGGTTTTGTATTCGTTCAGTTTAACCGAGTAAATTCTGCCGCCCTTCGACGAAATAACCACTTGCATTAAGTCGTTTTCGAGGGTATAAAACTTTTCTTCGCCAACCGCTGCACCACCAAACACACCGTATTTGTCGGCAAGTAAGGAGTTTAAACTGTCTTGCGGTATATTTTCCGGTATTTCAACTGCAACCGTATTTGTATCGGCAGCAATAAGCGAATCTTGTAACTGAGCAGCCGCATTTTGAAGCTGTTCAATCGAATCGCGTTTTAGTCTGGCTTTTTCAATTTCCTCCTGCGATGGTTGAGTATAAATCATATACCCAATAAACAAGCCTGCAATTAAAAAAAGACCAATAAATTGATTTCTATCCATTTTCTAATTTGAAATTATTTCTTATTTAAGCCCGCATATTCAACGGCAGCTTTTACAAAGCCAACAAAAACCGGATGCGGATTAATTACTGTACTTTTATATTCCGGATGAAACTGAACACCAACAAACCACGGATGGTTTGGAATTTCCACAATTTCAACCAAGCCTGTTTCGGGGTTTATGCCGGTAGCTTTCATACCGGCTGTTTCAAACTTACTAAGGTACTCGTTATTAAACTCATACCTATGCCTGTGTCGTTCCGTAATATGTGCACTGTTATAAACTTTAAATGCGTTCGTATCCGGCTTTATGTCGCACGGGTAAGCGCCTAAACGCATGGTGCCTCCTTTATCGGTAATTCCTTTTTGCTCTTCCATTAAATCGATAACCTTATAGGGCGTTGCATTATGAAATTCGGTAGAATCGGCATCGGTCATATTAAGTACATTGCGAGCATACTCAATTACAGCGCATTGCATACCTAAACAAATACCCAAAAATGGTATTTTGTTTTCACGAGCAAATTTTACTGCTTGTATTTTACCTTCTATGCCACGGTGCCCGAAACCGGGTGCAACCATAACTCCATCCAAAGTGCCTAAAATTTGGCTTGCAGTACTTGCCGTAATTTTTTCGGAATGAATCCATTGCAACTCAACTTTTACATTATTTGCAGCACCACCATGTATAAAAGCTTCCGAAATAGACTTATACGCATCGGGTAATTCAACATACTTTCCGACCAAAGCAATTTTCACGCTCGATTTAGGGTTTTTTAACTTTTTAACAAAGCTGCTCCACGATTTCAAGTCCGGCTCAATTTCGGTCGAAATACCCAATTTTCGCAACACTGCCTCATCAAGTTTTTCTTCCTGCATTTTAAGCGGAACTTCATAAATAGTTGAAACATCAATACTTTCAATTACCGAACTAACATCGGTATTGCAGAATAGTGCCACTTTTCTGCGCAATTCCAAATTAATGGGTCGTTCGGTTCGCAACACCAAAATATCGGGCTGCACTCCGTTTTCCAACAGCAGTTTAACCGAATGTTGCGTAGGTTTGGTTTTAAGCTCGCCCGAAGCCTTCAAATACGGAACCAAGGTTAAATGCACCACCACACAATTTTTGCCCAGTTCCCAGCGCAATTGTCTAACTGCCTCAATATAAGGCAACGACTCAATATCGCCTACCGTTCCTCCAATTTCGGTTATTACAAAATCGTACTTAAATTTATTGCCAAGCAACTTAATTCGGTGCTTTATTTCGTCGGTAATGTGCGGAATAACCTGCACTGTTTTGCCCAAATAATCGCCGCGGCGTTCTTTATTTATTACTGCCTGATAAATACGTCCGGTGGTTACATTGTTGGCTTGCGAAGTAGGAACATTCAGAAAACGCTCGTAATGTCCTAAATCTAAGTCGGTTTCAGCACCGTCTTCGGTTACAAAACATTCGCCGTGCTCGTACGGATTAAGCGTTCCGGGGTCTACATTCAAATACGGGTCGAGTTTCTGGATTGTTACCGTGAAGCCTCTGGACTGCAACAATTTAGCCAACGAAGCCGAAATAATTCCTTTGCCCAACGACGATGTAACACCGCCTGTTACGAAAATATATTTGGTTGTGTTCAAAACTCGATTAATTTATTTTGAATAATAAAATTTGACCTTTTCAAAATAATCGGTTGCAACCCAATTCGGTTGCAACGCAATTATTGTATAGTTAAGCTTAACCAATTACTCGCTTGCAGCAGCCGAATCGATAATTTTTACATGGCTAACCAAGGTTTCTAACTTGCTCTTTGCATCGTCAATTTTCCTGCGCACATCTTCAATCATAGCTTGTGCATTTTTTGAATTGGCAAAGAAACCAATGTTATTTTCCCACAAATCAATATCGGCTTTCAATTTATCTATTTTGAAAATCAATTTATCGCGCTCGGTTTCCAATTTATCGGTTTTTCTGCGGTCGCCGGCAAATTCGTTAATACGGTTGCGGAACTGCACTTCGTTACGGTTATCGCGGTCTAAATTCAATCGTTCAAAATGCTTATTAATAGCTTCGCGATACTGATTTTGAATTACTTCTTTAACTTTCAAGGGCACAAAACCAATTTCAGTCCATTCTTTCTGGAAAGTTTTCAACACTTCCAAATTATCACGGCTGTTATCGGTTGCAATAAACGCCTGAATTCGGTCGATAAGTGCTTTTTTAAGTGCCAAGTTTTCGTCTTGTACTTTATCTTTTTCGTCGAAATGAACTTTTTTATTGTTGAAAAATGAATCGCAAGCCGTACGGAATCGTTTCCAAAGCTCATCGCTTTGTTTGCGAGGCAATGCACCAATCGATTTCCATTTTTTCTGTAAGGCAATATACGAATCGGTAGTTTTTTTCCAATCGGTAGAATCAATCATCGATTCGGCTTGCAAGCACAATTCGGTTTTTAAAGCCAAATTATTGTCCAATTCGCCTTTGGTTCTTGAATAAAACTCTTTTTTATTCGAAAAGAAGGTATCGCAAGCCGTACGGAAACGGGTGTAAATTTTATTGTTATCTTTTTTTGGAGCAAAACCAATGGTTTTCCAAAGTTGTTGCAATTCAACCAATTGGTGCGATTTATCGTCCCACTCTTTATGCGTCGTAATTTCAACTGATATCATTTCTTCCGCTTTTTCGCAAAGTGCTACTTTAGCTTGCAAATTGGTAAGTTGCGATTTTTTTAGTTCTTGATAATACTCCTGATGTTTTTTATTGATATTCGAAGTTACTTCGCGGAATCGATGCCAAATTTCTTCTTTTTGCTCCGTTGGTACCGGACCGATATCGCGCCAAGCCAAATGCAAATCTTGCAATTTTTTGAATGCCGTAACTACTGCCGGTTCAAGCAATAACTCTTCGGCACGCTCGCACAACTCAATTTTTGCTTGCAAATTTTTGCGCAAATCCAAATCGCGTAACTCTTTGTTTATCTTAATATAGTCGTAAAATTGCTCAACCGCATAATGGTACAATTTATATACATTATTAGCTTCTGCTTGAGTAACCATGCCCGATTCATGCCATGCTTTCTGCAGCTCATGAAACTCTTTAAAAGTATCGTTTAACGATTCGGTGCTTTCGGTTAACGCTTTTATATTATTAATAATTTGATGTTTACGTTTCAAATTATGATCCTTTTCCTCTTCTAAATGAACATTTTGCTGCGTTTTAAACTCTTTATATCTTTTATAAAGTTGCTTCAACTCAGGTTCCAATTCATCGGTTTCAGCCACAAAATTTTCTTCCAAACCACCACCGGCAACAAATTTAGTTTTTGCTTCATTTATTTCGTTATGATGAAGTTTATAAAAAGCTGTTTTAATTTGCTCAATGTCGTTTTTGTTGCTTACAATTGCATCCGTTTCAATAATTTCGCGCATTGCTTCAATAAGTTCACTTTTAGTGTACTCATTGTAATCAATTTGCTCGGCATCTACCAACAAAATTTCTTCGTGGGAATGATGCGTTTCAACTGCTTTCGAATGTATAACTGCTGCAGGTATTTCAACCTCAGTAAGTTCAGCATGTTTTTCTTCAACCAATTCGGCGTTTTCTGCCGTAATTTCTTGGTTCAAATCTTGGCTTTCCGGCAAATTAGCTTGCTCGTTTGGAAGCTCGTTTTTTGGGTTTTCGTTTTCAATCATAACTTAAAAGTTTTGTTTCAGAGAAATTTTTAGTGTCATAATTAATCGGTTTTCACCGAGAACACATAGTGTTCGAATTGACAACAACTTATTTAATAAACTGTTACACTATTTCAATGGGTTTATTTTCCATTAAAAAATTAAAGGACGAAATTAAGTATAATTGATTGAAAAACCTGAAAATAAATCGTAAAATGTTTAGATGTTTTAATAGTTTTGCAAAATAATTTTTTAGAACCTCAAAAATGCGTATCGATATTATTACCGTTTTGCCCGAATTACTTGCAAGTCCGCTCAATCATTCTATTCTGAAACGCGCGCAGGATGCGGGAATTGTTGAAATTCATTTGCATAACATTCGCGATTATTCAACCAATAAACATAAACGTGTAGATGATTATTCGTTTGGCGGACATGCCGGCATGGTGTTGCAAGTTGAACCGATACATATTATTATTGAAAAATTGAAAGCCGAAAGAACCTACGACGAAATTATTTACACCTCGCCCGACGGTGTTTTATTTAATCAGCCATTGGCAAATCAGCTTTCAACCTTCGAAAACATAATAATACTTTGCGGTCATTATAAAGGCGTCGACCAACGAGTACGCGATTTTTTGATAACCAAAGAAATAAGCATTGGCGACTACGTACTTACCGGCGGCGAATTGGCAGCAGCAATTATTACCGACAGCATTGTAAGGCTTATTCCGGGCGCAATTTCCGACGAAGTTTCGGCACTTTCCGATTCGTTTCAAGACGGACTACTCGCACCGCCCGTATATACGCGCCCGGCTGAATACAACGGTTGGAAAGTACCCGATATTCTGCTTTCAGGTCATGCAAAAAAAATTGAAGATTGGAATATGGAACAATCCATTGAACGCACAAAATTATTACGTCCGGGATTGTTGGACGGAAAATAACATAAAATAAAATTCAAAATATTGAAGCGGCAAATTTCCTTTTTTGCCGCTTTTCTTTTACTTTAGCCAATTCAATAAGCTACTATTTAGAAAATTATACATAGGTTAAAATGAGAGATTTGCACGTAAAAATGATTGCCAAGGAACTGAATTTACAAACTTGGCAAGTAAACAATACACTTAATTTATTCGATGAAAAAGCTACGGTACCATTCATAAGTCGCTATAGGAAAGAAGCTACCGGCAGTTTAGACGAAATGGTGGTTGCCGAAATTGGCATTCGTGCCGCCAAGCTCGACGAAATTGAAAAACGCAAAGAAACCATTCTTAAAACCATTGAAGAACAAGGCGCATTAACCCCGGAACTTAAAAAAGCCATTGAACAATCGTACGATACCAATGAGCTGGAAGACCTTTATTTACCATACAAACCCAAGCGCAAAACCAAAGCAAGCATTGCCAAAGAGCGCGGACTGGAACCTTTGGCTAACTTAATTCTGGAGCAGCGCGAACGCGAAGTTTTTTTGAAAGCCGAACGATTCATAAATGACCAAGTTCCCGACGTTGAAGCCGCTGTTGAAGGTGCTTCGCACATAATTGCCGAAGTGGTAAACGAGCACAAACCTGCCCGCGATATGGTTCGAAATTTATTTACACGAGGGGCAGTAATTCGCGCTAAATTAGTGAAAGGCAAGGAAGAAGAAGGTGAAAAATATAGCGATTATTTCGATTTTGAAGAACCGCTGAAACGCTGTTCGTCGCACCGGTTGCTGGCTATGCGCCGAGCCGAAAACGAAGGCATTCTGAAAGTTAGCATTCAAATTGACGACGAACCTGCCATTTACGGAATTGAGCGCTTATTTATAAAAAGTAAAGGCGAAGCCGCAAATATAATAAGTAATGCCATAAAAGACGGCTATAAGCGATTGCTCGAACCATCGGTAGAAACTGAATTTGCGCATAAATCGAAAGAAATTGCAGACAAAGAAGCCATCGGCGTTTTTGCCGAAAACCTGCGCCAACTGCTGCTTTCGCCACCCTTGGGCGAAAAACGGATTTTAGCCATTGACCCCGGCTACCGAACCGGCTGCAAAGTGGTTTGTATCGATGAGCACGGCAGATTGTTGCATAACGAAACAATTTATCCGCATCCGCCGCAAAATGAGCGTGTTCAGGCAATGAAAAAAATAGAATCGCTTACCGACGCCTATAAAATTGAAGCCATAGCCATTGGCAACGGCACCGCCGGTCGCGAAACAGAGCAATTGATTAAAAACATTCGTTTTTCGCGCGATTTAAAAGTATTTGTGGTTAGCGAAGCAGGTGCATCGGTGTATTCGGCATCGAAAATTGCACGCGACGAATTTCCGCAATACGATGTTACCGTACGCGGCTCGGTAAGCATTGGCAGACGCTTGGCCGACCCGTTGGCGGAGTTGGTTAAAATTGACCCAAAATCGATTGGAGTTGGTCAGTACCAGCACGATGTAGACCAAACGGCTCTTAAAGCTACCCTCGATTCTGTGGTTGAAAACTGCGTAAATACCGTGGGAGTAGATTTGAATACAGCAGGAAAGCATTTGCTTACCTATGTTTCGGGCTTAGGGCCGCAACTGGCGCAAAACATTGTCGATTTCCGAACCGAAAACGGTAAATTCGTTTCGCGCGACGAACTTAAAAAAGTAGCACGCATGGGGCCAAAAGCCTATGAGCAATGCGCCGGATTTTTACGCATAAGAGACGGCAAAAACATACTCGATTCATCGGCAGTTCACCCCGAATCGTACAAAATTGTTGAAAAAATGGCCAAAGACTTAGGCGCACAAGTGGCAGATTTGGTACAATCGGCTGAATTGCGCAAGAAAATTACGCTTCAAAACTACGTAACCGACAAAGTTGGTTTACCTACCCTTACCGATATAGTTAAAGAGCTCGAAAAACCCGGTCGCGACCCGCGCAGTGGAATTTCGGTTTTCGAATTTGACCCAAATTTGCAATCGATAAAAGATGTAAAAGAAGGCGGCGTTTACCCCGGCGTTATTACCAACATAACAAATTTCGGTGCTTTTGTCGATAGGTTATTCAGCTTAGCCAACAAGTTATGGTAAAAGTAATTCAGTTAGATATTGAACGAAAACGGATTGGTTTGTCGCTGAAAGATGTATAGAAATTGAACCAAATGCAGAAAAATAGTACAAAGTACAAAGCGATTAAATTAGATTTATTACTTTGTACCTTGTACATGCTTCAAAAAGCACACACTTTCTAAAAATATTTAGCAATCGTTTCGATTAATAATGCCGGTCTAATCGGTTTAGCCAAGAAATCATCGCAGCCGGCTTTAACTATTCTATCTTTATCATCGAACATGGCATAAGCTGTTTGAGCAACAATCGGCATTTTTTTATTATAAGCTTTAATTTTCAAAATAGCCTCGTAACCACTCAATTCAGGCATGCGAATATCCATAAGAACTAATGAAATCTCATTTGATTTAATAATTTGTACAGCATCTTCGCCATTTTTAGCTCTTATAACTTTTGCTTTCGTATTTTCTAATACTGCTACCAAATAATTATAGTTTGTTTGCTCATCTTCGGCGATTAAAATAGTTTTATCCGACCAGTCGTAGTTCATTGTATATTGTTTTAGGAATTTCGATTTTCAATCATTTTCAAAAAATCAGCTTCGCTAATTATTTTAATATTCAATTTTTGTGCTTTTTCAAGCTTCGATGGACCCATTTTTTCGCCGGCAAGTATATACGAGGTTGTTTTGGCAATGGAATTCGTATTTTTTCCGCCGTGGGCTTCTATAAGTGCTTTAATTTCGTCGCGCGACCGGTTAAAAGTACCCGAAATTACAAAGGTTTTATTTTCGAGCAAATTACTCAGTTTGGTAGACGAATCATCTGCTGATTCTAAGGTTAAGCCATTTAATTTCAATTGATTAATTATTTCAATATTTTTTTCTTTAGAAAACCAATCGCGAATGCTTTCGGCAATTTTATCGCCAATTTCTTCAACAACAACCAATTCTTCTACCGTAGCATTGGCAATTGTATCGATATTTTTAAGCGCAAAAGCCAATTTTTTAGCTACCGTTTCGCCCACGTACCTAATGCCCAACGCAAAAAGCAATCGGCTAAACGGTACTTTTTTCGATTCTTCCAAACTGTCGATTAAATTCTGTGCCGATTTTTCAGCAAAACGTTCCAAACCAAGTACTTGCTCTTTTGTAAGCGAATACAAATCGGCAACAGTTGTGGGCAAAGAAATGCTCTATTTTGCCTACAATCTGCGGAGGACATGCCAGTTCGTCAGGGCAATACATGTTTGCTTCACCGGCTGCTTGTACTAATTCGGTGCCGCATTCGGGACAATGAGTTATAAACTTAACCGGTTGCGAGTCGGCAGGACGCAATTCGGCTACAATTCCAACTATTTTCGGAATAATTTCGCCGCCCTTTTCCACCAAAACCATATCATTCAGCCGAACATCGAGCAAAGCAATTTGGTCGGCATTGTGCAACGAAGCACGTTTTACAACTGTTCCTGCAAGTTGTACCGGTTCCAAATTGGCCACAGGTGTTATATTTCCGGTTCTTCCTACTTGGTAATCAATTGAAAGCAATTTTGTTTGAACCTGCTCGGCCTTAAATTTATAGGAAGTTGCCCAACGCGGCGATTTTGCCGTATAGCCCAATA
>JAIFNC010000207.1 GCA_020047935.1 Bacteroidota bacterium | reverse complement strand
AAAAACACAGTTAAAATTGAAGTGAATTCAAACACACTTATATTCGACCGATTTACATTCAAATAAATACAGCTATAGCAAATCAATTAATTCAAATAAAAACAACATGAAAATAATTTGTATAGGTCGAAACTACATTGACCACGCTAAGGAACTGAATAACCCGGTACCGGCAAGTCCGGTGTTTTTCTGCAAACCCGATACGGCTTTGCTTCAAAAAAATCAACCGTTTTTCTATCCCGATTTCTCTAAAAATATTCATTACGAAACCGAAATTGTGGTTAAAATTTGTAGAGTAGGCAAAAATATCGAGGAGAAATTCGCGCATCGTTATTACGAAGAAATCGGAATGGGCATTGATTTTACCGCTCGCGATTTGCAAGACGCAGCCAAAGCCAAAGGTTTGCCGTGGGAAATTGCCAAAGCATTTGATAACTCGGCACCAATTGGTTTATTTATTGACAAAAACACGCTTGCCGATGTAAACGCAATTCCGTTTCACATGGAGCTAAACGGCCAAACGGTGCAGCAAGGCAATAGTGCCGATATGATTTTTTCGATTGATAGAATAATTGCTTATGTTTCGCAATTTTTCACCTTGAAAATTGGCGATTTAATTTTCACCGGCACTCCGGCAGGTGTTGGTCCGGTAGCAGTTGGCGATAACATTAAAGCCTATTTAAACAACCAACTAATGTTGGATTTCGATATTAAATAGCCGCCTAAAATCTTGAATAAACTTCAATACAAAAACCCTTGAGCGTATTACTCTCAAGGGTTTTATAGATATATAAAACAGCAGAAGCTGCTAATTATCAATATTATCCTTTGTGGCTTGGTTCGTCGGAAACGGTAAGTTTTTTACGACCTTTAGCACGACGAGCTGCTAACACGCGACGACCGTTAGCGGAGGACATTCTTTCTCTGAAACCGTGTTTGTTTTTACGTTTTCTGTTCGAAGGTTGAAAAGTTCTTTTCATTGTATTATCTGTTTATCTTTTTATTACTTTCCGTTTTTGGACGAATTTTTATCCTTAAATTCGGGTGGCAAAGTTAGATTTTTTTTTTATTTCAACAAAATATACCATGCAATTATTTTCATTTTTTTTATTTGTAACTTCGTTTTACTTTTTTAGGCTCAATTTTAGTACCTATATTTTTCAAAATTAACTTAATAATTTAACGCCATGAGTCGATTATTACTTTCCATATTATTGTTGGGCTTTTGTTTTTCGGCGCTTGCCCAAGATTATGACCAACGGTTTGCTCGTGCCGATGTATTGCATTACAAATTCGAAATTGGAGTGTACGGCAACTTCCATTACGGCTACAATGCCGCACATATAACTACTTTTTTCAAAACAAACACCGATTCGCTTACCCTCGACTTTGTTAAAAGCAATAAATCGGGAAGCAGTTCGATAAAAAAAGTTGAAATTGACGGCAATATATGCGAATATATTTGGATTAAAGATAAACTGACCTTAATTTTCCCGACGGTAAAAGCCGGCGAAACGCACACCATATCGGTATATTACTCGTTCGGCTCCGACGACGGATTAATTATTGCACTTAACCGTTTCAACAAAAACACCGCTTTTGCCGACAATTGGCCAAACCGTGCAAGGCATTGGATTCCGACCATAGACCATCCCGGCGATAAAGCGACCGTTGAGTTTCTGGTAAATGTTCCATCGAATTTGGACGTTATTGCAAACGGCAAATTGCAAAGCGTTACAAAATTGGAAAAAACACGTTCACTTTGGCATTATAAAACCGATTACCCACTGCCTACCAAAGTTATGGTTATTGGAGTTGCCGATTTTGAAACGCAAGTTATCGGCAATTTTGATGGCACTGAGGTAAGCACTTGGGTATTTGCAGACAACAGCAAAAACGGTTTTGCCGATTACAACGTAGCCTCAGAACCGCTTGTGTATTTCAATAAACTTATTGGGCCTTATCCGTTCGACAAATTGGCAAACGTACAATCGAAAACGCGCTACGGCGGCATGGAAAATGCAAGCGCTATTTTTTATGCTGAAAATACAGTTACCGGAAAAGGGCGATTAGAAAGTTTGTTTGCACATGAAATTGCACACCAATGGTTTGGCAATTCGGTTTCGGAAAGTAATTGGTACCATGTTTGGCTAAGCGAAGGATTTGCTACTTATTTAGAAAACTGCTATATGGGTTTCAAATTTGGCACCGACTCTTTTAATTATTGCATGAAATACGACGGTAATTTGGTTCGAAACTTCAATAATCGGGTACAAAAACCGGTTATTGATACCACCATTACCGATTATGAAGAATTACTAAACCCCAATTCGTACCAGAAAGGCGCTTGGTTTTTGCACATGCTGCGCAAGCAAGTGGGCGATTCGCTTTTTTGGCTGTCTGTTCGCAAATTCTACGACACCTATAAGTTTGCAAATGCCGACACCCGCATGTTTAAAGAAGTGGTTGAAACACAAACCGGGCGTAAACTCGACAATTTCTTTAATTGCTGGCTTTACAAGCCGGGCTTACCGCGCATTAGTACCGCATTTCAATCCATGGGCGACAGTATAAAAATTACGATAATTCAAGAACAAAATGCCGATGCATTTGAGTTTAAATTGGATGTACGATTAAAATTTTTAAACGATGTTTTTGCCGATTATACCTTCGACATAAAAGAAAAATTTGAAGTATTTTTTATTAAGAATAACCAACAACCGCTGGAGTTAATTGCCGACCCAAACGGTTGGCTGCTTAGGGAATAAAGCAATTATTGCAAGAAATTGTCGCGAATTCAACCATAAAACTATTTAACCATTTCTTTTATTAAGTTGAATTTGCGGCAATGCTATATTTCTTCCTATGCTATCCGGATTTCATCTTCACTTTACAAAAATATTTATTTCTTTTTCAGCTTAAAAATTATTACGTTTGCTGCGAGCAATCAATTCCCAATTTATCAAATACCACCGGCTATGGACGAACGACTGCAAGAATATTTAAACAGTGTTGGCTATGTATGGAAACCTTCCGATTTCAATACACAAGCTGTAGTTACCGAAACTTTGAAGAAGCACATTGCACGAATAACCGGCTTATTCGCGAAAAATAGCGCTCGTTCCGTATTGGTTTCCGGCGAGCGTGGAGTTGGAAAATCGGAACTGATTAACCTGTTGGCAAAAGAACTTCATGCCAGAAACTACAAAATTTTTGTGGCTTCGGCTTCCGATGTTATTGCCGGACAACGTTATATTGGCGATTTACAAGAACAAGTAAAAAAAATTATTGCATTTTTAACCGACCACAAAAAAAGTATTTGGATAATTCCCGATTTTATTGAATTGCTTTACGCCGGCAGGCACGAACACAACAATTCGGGCGTACTGGATCAAATTTTACCTTATATCGAAAAAAACAAAATTCTTATTATCGGCGAAATTTCACCTCGGTTTTACGAGCAACTTATAAGGTACCGACCAAAAGTTAAAACCGCCATGGAACTAATTAGGCTTGAACCTACTGCACATGATGAAACGGTGGATATTGGACTTGAATGGACTAAAAAATCGAAAGCAAAATACATTTGGACAAAAACAGATAAGAAGCTAATGGACGAAGTGGCGCATTTATGTCGCCAATACACCGCAGGTGCCGAGCAACCGGGCAACTTAATCGATTTTTTAAAAGCTACCGAAGGGTATTTGGAAGTTGAAAGAAAAAACAACAAAGCGTGTACTTGGAACGAATTTATTGGTTCAATGTCGAGCCTTACCGGAATGCCGCTTTCGATACTCGACGACCGCGAAAAGCTTGATTTGGAAGGCTTATCGAAGTATTTTACTTCGCGCGTAGTGGGGCAAAACGAAGCGGTAAATGTTATTTTGGAACGAATAGCCATGATAAAAGCCGGGCTTACCGACCCAACCCGACCGTATGGCGTATTTTTATTTGTAGGTCCTACCGGTACCGGAAAAACCGAAATTGCAAAAACACTTTCGCAATACTTATTCGGTTCCGAAGAACGAATGATTCGCTTCGACATGAGCGAATTCCAAGCTTACGGGTCTATTGCCCGAATTGTTGGTTCTACCGGCGGACACGAAGAAACCGACGCGCTGGTGTACCATATTCGAAAAAATCCGTTTTCGCTAATTCTATTGGATGAATTTGAGAAAGCGCACCAAACCGTTTGGGACTTGTTTTTGCAAGTTTTCGACGACGGCAGACTTACCGATGCTCACGGAAACACTGCCGATTTCCGACATTCAATCATAATTCTGACCTCGAATGTAGGCGCAGGCTTGCCGGTTGGCAGCAAAATAGGGTTCGGAAATAAAGATTCCGACAACGAACCCGACTCGCCAATTCAACGAGTAATAAACGAGGTTTTTCGTCCCGAATTTATTAACCGGCTCGACCGTATTGTTGCTTTCCGACCACTGAGCCGAAGCGTTATGCGTAATATTTTAACCAACGAACTTAAAAAAATACTTCAACGTCGCGGTTTCAGACAAAAACAATGGGCTGTAGAATGGGAAGATTCGGCATTGGATTTTCTGTTGGAAAAAGGATTTTCCGATAAACTTGGTGCCAGACCAATAAAACGTGCTATTGACAAATATTTGCTTGCTCCGCTTTCAATAACCATTGTAAACAACCAATTTCCGAGCGGCGACCAATTTTTATTCGTTAAGCGGTCGGATAATAAGTTGAAGGTCGATTTTATTGACCCGGAAGAACCGGAAATTTCGTGGAAAAGTCGCGAGCAGAAAGTAAAAGCGCAAAAAGAAAAAGCTGAAACCTTAAAACTTACCGAAATAGCTTTTGAAGCACACGGTATATTGGCAGAGCGACAAGTGTTGGAAGTAACCTACAAAAAGCTAAAAGATACCATTAGCAATTTCAAATGGCAACAACGCAAAAGTGCCATTCTGAAAGCTATGGCAGAACCCGACTTTTGGGATCGCGAAAGCCGATTTGCCGATTTGAGCGAACTTGAATTCCGCGACCGATTTGAAGCCGGGCTCGAAACAGCTTCATCCATCCTCGAACGACTTCAAGACGATGATAAAATACGCCTTAACTTTCCGCCCGACCTAATCCGAAGGCTTGCCGAACGCTTGTTTCTGATGGTGAAATCATTAGACGCTTTTAACAACAACGAGCCACAAGATGCCTTTATTAAAATTTCGGTCGATTTTACCGGCAACGATTTTAATTATGCACGAGAAGTTGAATTTGCCGATAAGCTTGCAAACATGTACCAACATTGGGCAAAGAAACGAAAAATGACTTATTCTGTAGTTTATAAAACTACTACCGCCGAACGTTTCGAATGTATTATTGCCGCAGCCGGCTTTGGTGCTTACCAAATATTACATTCGGAAACCGGATTACACGTTTGGGAAGTGCCGGAAGATGATAAAGTTACTCGCTTAAAAGTAAAAGTTCAAGCGTTGGCGCAACCCGAAATACCGGATAAAAGCAAACAACCCAAAGAAATAGCCATGCAAGAATTCGAAAAAGTAAAGAAAACACTTAAAATAATTCGTCGGTATGCCGACAAACCGATGCCTTTGGTTAAAGATACGGCAAACGAATGGCGTACCGGTAAATTAAACAAAGTACTGGCAGGCGATTTCGATTTATTTGCGTAATTTAATAATACAGCAAAAAGTTGAATGAAATTTCAAAGGCAAAATTCGTTAAACAATTCCGTTTTTACTAACTTTGTACACATAATTAAACTATAAAAACATGGCACACCACGAACACCACAATGAAAACTTAAGCCCTGAAGATAAATTATACAATAAATTTATTACCGGCGGCGATGGCTTTTTTAATATCGAATTGTTTAAATCGGCACGCGACAGCTACAACGAAGCATTAAAAGTACGCCCAACCGACGATTACGCAACTAAACGAGTAGCAGAATGCACCCAAAATATAGCACGCGACACTCGTAAAATTATGATTGTTGTACCTATTTTGGCAGTTATTATTACTACTTTGCTTATGGTTTTACGATAGAATAAACTTCAATGAAATAAAAAAAAGATTTTCCAAATTAATAAAATTCGGAAAATCTTTTTTTTAATAAATATTGAAATTGTTAATTTCAAATCTAATTTACAATCTCTTAACTTCATCCATAATTTTCAACGCCAACGCATTTGCATCGGCAGCCGATTTACTTTCGGCATAAATACGAATGATAGGCTCGGTATTCGATTTGCGCAAATGCACCCATTCGGTAGGGAAATCGAGTTTTACTCCATCAATGGTACTTACAGTAACATTAGGTTCGGCGCCAAATTTTGCTTCTACTTTTTTAAGCAGCGCATCTACATCGGTACTTGGGCTGAGTTCTATTTTGTTTTTCGAAATTTCGTACGCAGGATACGAAGCACGCAACTCGCTGCATTTTTTGCCGGTTATTGCCAAATGACTTAAAAACAAAGCAATACCCACCAACGAATCGCGACCGTAATGCAGCTCCGGATAAATAATACCGCCGTTGCCTTCGCCGCCAATAACGGCATTTACACGTTTCATTTCAGCCACTACGTTTACTTCGCCCACTGCTGCAGCCGAGTAGTTGCCGCCATGCTGCAAAGTTACATCGCGCAATGCCCGGCTCGACGATAAGTTCGAAACTGTATTTCCTTTTTTATTCCTAAGAATATAATCGGCAACCGCAACCAAGGTGTATTCTTCGCCAAACATGCTGCCGTCTTCGTTAATAATTGCCAAACGGTCTACATCGGGGTCTACAGTAAAACCTACATCAGCTTTGTTTTTACGAACAGCATCCGAAAGATCGGTTAAATGTTCAGGCAGCGGCTCGGGGTTGTGCGGAAAATGCCCGTTAGGCTCGCAATAAAGTTCAATTACGTTTTCAACACCCAAAGCTTTAAGCAATTGCGGAATAGCTATGCCACCCACCGAATTTACACAGTCGATAGCAACTTTGAAATTGGCTTTTTTAATAGCCTCAACATTAACCAACGGTAAATTTAATATATGCCGGATATGCATTGCTGTGAAACGATCGTCGGTAGTAATTTTGCCCAACGAATCAACATCGGTAAAAATATACGCATCGGTTTCGGCAATTTGCAACATGGCTTTGCCTTCGGCATCCGAGATAAATTCGCCTTTTTCGTTCAATAATTTAAGCGCATTCCATTGTTTCGGGTTATGGCTTGCGGTAAGAATAATGCCACCGTCGGCTTTGGCTTCAGTTACTGCCATTTCAACGGTTGGTGTGGTAGCCAAACCAATATTAAGCACATTAATACCCAAGGCTTGCAGGCTTGCCATAACCAAGTTTTGCACCATTTCGCCCGAAATACGAGCATCGCGTCCCACTACCAAGGTTGGATTTTTTTTGCCCGAACGCTGTAATATTTGCATTCCGTAAGCCGATGTAAATTTTACTACATCAATTGGGCTTAAATTATCGCCCGGTTTTCCGCCTATTGTTCCGCGAATACCGGAAATAGATTTAATTAAAGTCATTTATATAAATTATTAATTATCAATGGTTAATTGTTAATTCTGGGATATAGCCAATCAAATAAAACGTAAAAACGCTTACGCATAACCGTATGATTTAGGGCACAACGCTCCTTTTATTCCTCCGCCTCATCCGTTTTACGCTTTATCGCATCACGCAGCAGCGAAGCCTCTTCGTAATTTTCTGTTTCAATGGCACTTATAAGCAACTGTTCAAGCTCTTCCATGGTTTTAGCATCGTACTCCGATCCTTTATCCGTATTTTCGCCTACTGCGGCTGTTTCGCTAAACGATTCATCGTCAATTACAAATCCGGCTTTATCAATTACTTCTTCTATAGTATATATAGAACAATTGAATCTTAAAGCCAGCGCAATGGCATCGGAAGTTCTGGCATCGATAACAATATTTTTCTCAGCTTGCAAACAATGTAGTTCGGCATAAAAAATACCTTCTTCAACTTTACTGATAACAACTTCAGTAACTTCAATTGAAAATGCGGTAGCAAAATCGTAAAATAAATCGTGAGTAAGCGGACGTATCGGTCGCAAATTCTCCAGACGAATGGCAATGGATTGCGCTTCGGCAGCACCAATAATAATAGGCATTCGTCTGTTTCCATTCGATTCGGAAAGCACCAACGCATAAGCGCCGGAATGGCTGTATGATAAACCTAATATGTCTAAACGTACTTTTGACATGGTATACTATTTCATAAAAATGTGAACAAATATAGTAATTTCAATTATAAAAAATGAATTTAGGAAAAAAACTCTAATTTTTTTCGAAAAAAAACCGGCTAAACGCCTGCAAATAGTGGTATATTTTTTTATTCGAAAAATAATTGAAAATAATTTAGTAAATAATTTGGCATTAAATTAAGATTTAATACTTTTGCAGTCCGAAGTAAATATAGAAACGAATTAACATTTTAACTAATGTACGCAATAGTAGAAATAGCCGGTCAACAATTTAAAGTGCAGAAAGACAGAAAAGTATTCGTGCACCGTTTGGCTAACAACGAAGGGGAAACTCTTGAATTTGACAACGTGTTGCTAATTGACAACAATGGCGACGTGAAAGTAGGCGCACCGCTTGTAAGCGGAGCAAAAGTATCGGCTAAAGTGGTTTCTCACTTGCGCGGCGATAAAGTTTTGGTATTCAAAAAGAAGAGAAGAAAAGGATACCAGAAATTAAACGGTCATCGTCAGGATTTGACCGAAATTCTTATTGAAGATATTAAAGCTTAATCTTAAAAAATTAACACAAAGAAATTATGGCACATAAGAAAGGCGCCGGTAGTACGAAAAACGGTAGAGAATCGCATAGTAAACGATTAGGTGTTAAAATATTTGGTGGTCAATTTGCAAAATCCGGTGCAATTATCGTTCGTCAGCGCGGTACTGCTCATCATCCGGGCGAAAATGTAGGTATCGGTAAAGATCATACATTATTTGCATTAACTACAGGTGTTGTAGAATTTAAAAAACGACGCGACAACAAATCGTACGTTTATGTACAACCTATTGCATAAGTAATAATTTACGCAAAATACAAAAACTCTTCGGAAATTCCGAGGAGTTTTTTTTTACTACAGTTTTTCGGCTTTACATGAACAAAGTCCGACACTAAATCAAGTTATACCAAGTTGCTTGTAAAAAGTTGAAATTGAACAGTACTTGGTTTATGCCAACCTGCAGTTCTTGGAATTTTGGAACAAAATTAATGTATGCAAGTTGGTATTAATTGGTACTGCGTTAAATTTGTATTACAGTAAATCATCCTATTAAAATAAACGCAGCCACGCTAAAAAAAAATGCACAAGGTAAATTGATAAACCGGCTAAAATTTACACCGAAATGGCATCCGAAGAAAAACAATAGTTCTTATATAACTACATTAAAAACAATCAGCAAACAGACCAATCGCGAAAAACCCAAATGCAAAAGCCACTACTATTTAAAATTTATATGTTTATTAAATTTAAACATAATCATTCTGCTTAGATATTTATAAAATTAATTTATCTAAATTTAAGTTTAATAATATATACGCTATCAAATTATAACTAAAAATAATCGACCTCTATCCTACCCTGCCATTTTAAAGACATTATACACAGTTTAAATTACCTAATGACAAGAATTTACTAAAATTAAGAATCTTTTGTATGTTTTACATTACTCTCGACATGAATAAAACAGCATAAAATTCATTAAAAATAGCTATAACTCGAATATTTTTTACATGTTATACAACATATATACAAAATTAGCACTATATCAAATTTTAACAATAAATATGAAGAATATTTGGCTTTAAAGCCTTGACTTTATTGACTTTAACAAAACTGCAAACATTAAAATAAATGCATAAATAAATAACAAAAATATTGTTGAAAATAAATATTTTAATCATAAAGCTAAAATTTTATCAAAAAAATTTGGAGGTATGAAAAATCAGCTTTACATTTGCAGTAGATATTCAAT
>JAIFNC010000010.1:6260-7302 GCA_020047935.1 Bacteroidota bacterium | reverse complement strand
AGCTGAATTTTGCAAAAGTCCATTACAAAAATCAGTGCATCTTCAATATCATTCAGGGGTTTATCGGTAATAAGAAATATAGACCAGAATGCAATGTTTTGATCATCATCGGGTTCTTGCAACTTATATTTTCCTAATTTAAAAAGGTCTTCGAGGGTGTATAAAATATTAATTGAGCGTTTAATCAGCAATTCATTAGGCATAAAAAGAATTTGCCAAGTGCGCACAATTTGTTCATCGTACCGTTTGGTTTCTTTAGGCACAAATTCGGGTTTGCGGTGCCCGGTGTTTGTTAAAAGCTGCGAAATTTGCGCGCTGATTTTGCTGTGGTTCGAACTGTTTTCAGTATCGGCTAAGTCTTCGTCGTTAAGCAAATTGCGGATATGATCGACCGATGCAAGGGTGAGGTTAAAAAGTTCGGTAGAAACTTCAATATACATTCCGCTGGTACCTTTTAGTGTGTGCATAACCCTAAAAATCTGTTCGATAATTTGCTCATCGTTCGGATTTTTTTCGAATAAAATCAAGTCGTCGTCCAGTTTATTCAGCAAATCAACTGCGTCGGCAATGTATTTTATTTTAAATTGTTGAATGTCCATTTTAATTGTTAGTTGTTAATTGGTAATTGGTAGTTTTTAGTTGTTAATTATTAATTGTTAATTGTTGTATTTAAATAATAATTTATCATTAACAATTAACCATTACTAATTAACAATTATCCAATGGCTCTTTTAATATATTCAATTAATTGTTCGGTTTTAAAAGGCTTTCTTATCCAGAGGGCAACTCCTGCGAGCATAGCATTTTGTCTAATTTCTTCTTTCGATTCGGTAGTAAGTACAAAAATTGGAATAAATTTATTGGGGAACAAGGTTTTAATCTCTTCAACTAATTGCAAACCGTTCATTTGAGGCATATTATAATCGGTAATTACCAAATCGATGTGCGGATTCTTTTTCAATATACCCATAGCTTTTGCGCCCGATTCGGCTTTAAAAATAGTGTAGCCGGCTTGTTCAATAGTAAAACCGGTAACAAATAA
>JAIFNC010000010.1:0-6229 GCA_020047935.1 Bacteroidota bacterium | reverse complement strand
GCAGGTTTTAAATCGTCGAAAATTCGATGTTTAAAAATGCAAGCTTTAAAACCAGCTTCAATCAGCTTTACCAAATAAGCTTTTTCGATGCTGTTTGTAACCGCCACAACTTTTGAATAAGGGAATTGGTGCATATATTTTTGCGTTGCCAAAAAGCCATCCATTTTAGGCATCGATAAATCCATGAGTATGATGTCGGGTCGCAATTTGTTGGATATTTGCAAGAATTCTTCTCCATCGGATGCTTGTGCAATAACTTCAAATTTTAATACCTGAGTAATTAAATCGGCAAGGCTTTCGCGGTATTTAACATTATCGTCAACAATTATAATTTTTAGTGCTTCCATAAGTTTACGTATTAAATATACCATAAATTTACGCTGTCGGCAGTTGGGAATCAATTCGCTTTAGGGTGAAAAGCAGCCGGATAAAGGGTGAAAATGTATCGTACAAAAGGGGGATACAAAAGAAATCGTTTTCCGCTTATTAGGTAACTAATGAAACGGAAAACGATTTTTTGAACAAGTAGCGTATACTTTAGCCTAGTTCAATAATTCTATTTTTAATAGCGTACAAAACCAAAGCCGGCGCATTGCTGCATCCGGTTTTCGATAGTAAATTGGCACGGTATGTTCTAATAGTTTCGTGGCTTAAATTAAGTTCTTCGGCAATTTTTTCGGCGGTTAGCCCTTTACAAATTAGTTTAAGCACTTCCAGTTCGCGTTCCGATAGTTTTACCGAAGCATCCGTGGTAGTTTTTTTATTCATCGAATTAATAACGCTTTTCATTAATTCGGCCGAAAACCAACTTCCACCTTCCAGTATTTCGGTGGCAGCTTGTTTTACTTCATTTATGCCGGCATTTTTAAGTACAAACCCTTTTACTCCGGCGTTTATCATCAAATAATAGTACTTTTCGTCGCCAAACGACGAAAGGGTAAGTATTTTAAGGTTCGGATATTTTTCCATAGCTATTTTGGCTGCTTCGCAACCATCCATTTCGGGCATGGCAATATCCATAATAACCAAATCGGGAATCGACTTATCCAACAGTTCGAGCAATTGTTTGCCGTTGCCTGCCATTCCTATTACTTTAAAGCCTTGTTTGGTCATAAGTTCGGCTAAGCTTTCTCTAAAAATTTTATGGTCGTCTACAATAAAAAGTGTTGTCATAGGATATTTTTTTTACGTGTTTTCTTATTTATTTTAAAATTAAAACTCAAATTCAATTTTAATACAAGTGCCATTTCCTAAAACGCTGTTCAGTTCGAATTTACCATTAATCAGTTCTACTCGGTTTTTCATGTTAAAAATTCCCAATCCTTTATGCTTATTTTCAAATAGGCTTGGTTCAAAACCCTTTCCGTTATCGGTATATTCAATAATTAATTTATTACTGTTGCGCGATAACGAAATAATAATTTCGGAAGCATAAGCATGTTTTAGTGTGTTATTTATACATTCGCATAATACCCTGTAAATTATGGTTTGTTTTTGCAAATTTAAATTGCTTATACAATCCGATTCGGCACTACATAGCAAATTTAGTTTAATTTTTATTAAATCCGAAATTCCGGGTTGTTCAATATAATTTTTTAGTGCAACGCATCGTCGATAAGCGCAATTACTTTTGCCAATAAATCCGGAATTTCATCTACTTTGTCCGAATGTTCAATCCATTGTACATACATTTTTGCTGCCGAAAGTAAGGGACCAATTCCATCGTGCAATTCTTGCGCAAAATGTGCTCGTTCGCGCTCTTCGGTTTCAATGGTAGCGGTAAGCACTTGTTGTTCAAGCTTTTTCTGTACGGTAATATCATTAAAAATGCTTAAAATAGCTTCTTGTCCGTAGAAATCAATTAACGACGATGACAAAATTACGGTTGCAACGCCTTCTTTCGAAAACAGTTTAACTTCCTTGTTTCGGATAAAACCAACTTCGGCTATTTCCTTTAAAAATTCGTTTCGTTGCGAAATATAGTACCAAAAATTAAGACTTTTTTCGGTGTATAACTGCGCTAAAGTTAAACCAACAAATTCGGCAGATTTTTCGTTTGCAAACAAAAACTCACCTGAAAAATTAGAAACAACTACCGGATACATGATGGTATTAATTAAGAACTTGTAGCGTTCTTCACTTTTCTGCAAAGCGACTGATTTTTCAAACAATTCATTTATCGACGAAAGTAATTGTACATTGGTTTCTTGCAATTCGGCGGTGCGGTGTTTAACTTTTTCTTCCAATGCTTCATTTGCATTTTTTAGTTCGTTTTGCAAACGACTAATTGATAAATGCGTATGAATTCGCGCCAACAATTCATCGGTTTCAACAGGCTTGCTTAAGTAGTCTACTCCGCCCAATTTAAACGCTTTTACCTTATCGAAAGTTTTTGTGAGTGCCGACAGAAAAATTACAGGAATGTTTTTAGTTTCTTCGTTTTCTTTAAGCAGTCGACAAGTTTCGTAGCCATCTATTCCGGGCATCAGAATATCCAATAAAATTAATGCCGGTTGCAGTTTAGGTGCAATTTCTAAGGCTTGCAATCCGGTGGTAGCTATAGAAACGGCAAAACCTTTTTCGTTAAGGGTAGTATTTATTAGCTCTATAGTCGATTTGGTATCTTCGACTAATAATATAGTTTCTTTTTTCATAATGCACTCATTTTATTGTATTGTATTAAGAAACTTCATAATTCCATCTCTGTCGTAGTTTTTGCTGTATTTTTTGATAATATTGCTAAAGTTTGCATAGTTGGCATTTTCCTTTGTCAAATTTTCAAGCAGTTGGTTTATACCATTAAAATCACCAATATCGGCACATGCTGCTAATGCTGAAATAAGGTCATTAGCAGGAAATATTACTTCTTTACTTAATGCCAATTCATCTATTACGGGCAAATTTTCGTAAATCCATTCCATGTTTAAAACCTCCTTCATTTTGTTGAATAATAAGTCGGAATCGATAGGTTTTGGCACAAAATCATCGCATAAATCGTGAAACTGTTTTTTTAATTCTTTTTGATGCAACGTTGCCGAAATTCCAATAATTTTAATGTCTTTAAATTCAGGATTTTGTTTTGCAATTTGTATGAATTCCATACCATTCATAACGGGCATGCGGTAATCGAGCAGAACTAAATCGGGCATGAAAATCGGTAATTTTTGCAGGGCAATTAAGCCGTTTTCGGCAATGGCTATAATAAAATCAATTGGTTCGAGTACTGAAATAAGAAATGAAACATTCGTATTATTATCGTCAACAATAAGCACTTTCTTTCTGTCGCCTTCATAAGCTGTTATAGAATTTTCTACCTGATTCATTTTTCGGTCAAATTCGTCAATTCGCTGCAATGGAATTTCGGCTCTGAACAAACTCCCTTTGTCCGGTTGGCTGTTTAAAGTCAATGTACCGTCCATCATTTCTATTAATTTTTTAGTAATGGAAAGCCCCAATCCGGTGCCTTCGGCAAAAAGTTTTTTGCCTGCGTGTTGAATAAACGGTTCAAAAATTTCAGCTTGTTTATCTTGTGGAATTCCAACGCCCGTATCTTTCACTTCAAATACAAAAGTACTTTCTGTTTCAATAAAATCTGCCCGAATAGCTATTTTCCCTTCGTCGGTAAATTTGATAGCATTGTTAATAAGGTTTAGCATTATTTGTTTTAGTTTTCGCTCATCGCCCATAACATATTGCGGAAGCGAAACTATTTTTTCCATTTCGTATTCCAAATCTTTTTCGTCGGCCTTTACTTTGTTAATATTATAGATTGTAGATAAAATTTCAGGTAAATTTACTTCCGATAAAGAAAGTTCTAATTTTTGCGCTTCAATTTTGCTCATATCCAAAATGTCATTTATCAACGAAAGCAAATGTTCGCCGCACTGGTGCACGGTGGTAAGTTGGTCTTTTTGCGTTTCGGTAATATTTTTTTGGTATCGCAGAAGCTTCGAAAACGGCAGCATCTCGTGCCATTCTGAGGTCGTTTTCATAGTTAACGCGTTCTGTTATATCATTTACAATTCCGGTTGAAATTAATGGTTTTCCCAAATTGTCGAAACTTGTAATACAGCGTTCGTTTACATATTTCAGTGTGCCGTCTTTAAGCAATAAACGGTGCACTATGTCATACGGTTTTTTAGTAATTAACGAATTCGAATAGGCTTGGTTTACCATTTCGCGGTCGTCGGGGTGTATATTTTCCAAAAATGCCTCGTATATTTAGTTCCCACGATCCTAATTTAGCTATGGTTTGAGCTTGTTTTAAAATTGATTCGCTTTTAATTAAAATTTTTTCCGTTGTTTTACGTATTTCTATTTCTTCGTATAATTCTTTATTTCTTTTTTCAACCAATTCTTCCAAATGGTTGCGGTAGTTTTCGAGTTCTTTTTCAGTTTTTTTTGTTTCAGTAACATCTTGTGCAAAAGCAAATGTCGCTTTTTCGTTTTTGTAATCAATTACAGAGGCAGACATTAATAATGTAGCTCGGGTGTTATCTTTTTTTATTATTGTTACCTCAAACGAACTTTCGACCGGCAGACCTTGGATTCGTTTTGTTGCTCTTTCGGTAAATACATTCAAATATTCCGGTGCCACTAAGGATGTTATATCCCTACCTATTAATTCTTCCGGAGTATAGCCTGTTAATTTGAAATATGATTTGTTAACATATACATATTTCATATTCACTGCTATGCCAATAGCTATAGGTGCGTTTTCTATTCCGGTTTGAAAGCGTTCTTCGCTTTTTTTGTGTTGAGTTATATCAGTTTTTACCGCTACAAAATGTGTTATTTCATTATTTCCATTATGAATAGGCGAAATAATGGCATTTTCCCAATAAAGTTCTCCACTTTTTTTACGATTATAAAATTCACCTTCCCATGTTTTGCCCGATTTGATGGTATTCCAGAGTTCCCGGTAAAATTCTTCCGGATGATAATTTGATTTTAAAACTTTGGGGGTTGCACCTATATACTCTTCTTTTGTATATCCGGTTACTTGTGTAAAATATGGATTCGCATATTCAATACTACCTGTATTATCGGTTATAACAATAGAAGCTTTTGCACTTTCAATAGCTGTTTGTAATTTCACTAAAATTTGTTCGCTTTTCTTACGTTCGGTAATATCTTCAAAAGTCGATATTAATTGTTCGCCCACCAATGCCGCAGTAATTGCAACCGATTTTACAGAGCTGTCTTTGCAAGTTAAATCACTTCTTCACGATAAATCGGGTCGGGATAAGCTTTAAGCATCCACGTTTCAATATTGGGCGAATCATCAAGCGTATAACCATAGGTATTTGTAAATTCTTTGTTATAATGAACAATTTTTTCACCTATAGCAATTCCAATAGGTACAGGCTGAAATTCAATTGCTTGGTAGTATTTTATTTCAGATTCCTTTAATGCTTGTTCTGCAAGTTTACGTTCAGTAATATCTAATGAAAAACCATCTAAAATTGATTTTGTACTATCGAGTTTATAGTAAAGAGAAAACCACTTGGATTTACCATTATTTAATTTTAAGTTGTTCTCAAACCCAAGTACTTCGCCATTTCTGAAAAGAAGTTCTTTAAATTCAATATATTGTTCAGGCTTGGGCCATCGTTTGCTAATATCGTTATAATTCAAGAAAAATTCTTCAATAGAGTTGCATTCAAATTGTTTTGCCAACGTTAAATTGCAAAAATTGAAACTACCTTGAACACTTCTTTGAAAAATACCTATTGGAGCATTATCAACAATATACCTGTATTTTTCTTCGCTCTCGTTTAAGGCTTGTTCTGCAAGTTTCCGTTCTGTGATGTCTAATGAAAAACCATTTATTATGGAATTGGAATTATCGATTTCGGTATATAAAGAAAACCATTTTGTTTTGCCGTTGATCAGTGGTGTTTCCGTTTCAAATCCTAAAACCTTACGATTCTTTACTAACAATTCTTTATATTCGGTATATTTATCCAGATTTACAAAGCGCTTGGGGATTTCCTTGTAATTTTGTAAAAATTCGTCAATACTATCACACTCAAATTGCTTAGCAAGAGTTATATTGCAATAGTTGTATTGTCCATCCAAGTTTCTTTGAAATATTCCAATCGGTGCATTTTCAACAATATATCTGTATTTTTCTTGGCTTTCCCTTAGTTTTTCCTCGGCGCTTTTACGCTCGCTTATATTGCGACATACCGCGGTAAAGCCAATAATTTCTTTTGCATTGTTATAT
>JAIFNC010000308.1 GCA_020047935.1 Bacteroidota bacterium | reverse complement strand
GCCAAAACCGACGATAAAAAGAAAGTTGCAGAACAGACCAAAGAACCGGTAAAATCGAAAGACCTTAAATTCGAATTTAACGGTTTGGAAGACCGCGTGGCTCGTTTAACCATTCATTCGTCGGCAATTTCGGATGCGGTACTTACCCCCGACGGTAAAAAGCTATACTACATTTGTCGTTTCGAAAAAGATAACGATTTGTGGATGCACGATTTTAAAAAGAACGAAACTAAATTGGTTACCAAATTGGGCGCAAGAGGCGGTGCCGGAATGGAAATGGATAAAGACGGCAAAACTTTGTTCGTGTTTGCCGGCGGACGTATGATGAAAATTGCTACTGCCGACCATGTGTCGAAACCGATAAACTACAACGCCGATTTTAAGTACGATTACTATGCCGAAAAAGCCTATATGTTTGAACACGCTTGGCGACAAGTACAAAAAAAATGGTACGTAAGCAATTTGCACGGTGTAGATTGGATGATGTATAAAACCGAATACCTGAAATTTTTGCCGCATATTAACAATAACTACGATTATGCCGAAATGCTTAGCGAAATGTTGGGCGAATTAA
This sequence comes from Bacteroidota bacterium, assembly GCA_020047935.1. Taxonomy (GTDB): domain Bacteria; phylum Bacteroidota; class Bacteroidia; order Bacteroidales; family JAIFNC01; genus JAIFNC01. Next base: position 9,524 of record JAIFNC010000308.1, on the reverse strand, counting down.
ACGGTTCGCACACCGGCGCAAGCTACCGTGGCAACATTCCGAATGCCGACCAAACGGCTTCATTGGGTATTTTCTTCGATTGGGCTTACACCGGACAAGGGGTGAAAATTACCGAAGTAATGGATAAAAGCCCACTGATGTATGCCGAAGGTAAAGCTACAGCCGGCACCGTTATTACTGCCATAAACGGCGAAAAAGTGCGCGACATAAACCATTATTTTGAAGTAATGAACAAATTGGCAGGCAAAAATGTGCTGATTGCTTTTGAAAACGGTGGCAAAACTTGGGACGAAACCATTAAACCGATTGGTATAGGTGCCGAAAACCAATTGCTTTACGAACGTTGGGTGAAAATTATGCAGAAAGAAACCGAACGACTTTCGGGCGGCAAAATTGGCTACGTTCACGTTCGCGGCATGGACGACGGCAGTTTCCGTACCGTATACTCGGATATTTTTGGCAAGAATGCGCAAAAAGAAGCCTTGGTGGTTGATACTCGTTTTAACGGCGGCGGCTGGTTGCACGACAACTTGGCGGTGCTTTTGGGCGGCGAAAAATATGTAACTTACGTGCCTCGCGAGCAAAAAATGGGCTACGACCCAATGGATCGTTGGTTTAAACCTACCATTTTACTTATGAGCGAAAGCAATTATTCCGATGCACATGCATTCCCGTATGTTTACACCCAGCTTAAACTTGGCAAAACTGTTGGTATGCCCGTTCCGGGTACAATGACCGCTGTATGGTGGGAAAACATGATTGACCAAACCGTAAACTTTGGTATTCCGCAAGTAGGTTCGGTTGATATGAAAGGCAACTATTTGGAAAACCAACAGCTAAACCCCGATATTCCGGTTCGTCAGGATTACGATGTAATTATAAAAGCGCGCGACCAACAACTGGAACGTGCGGTGCAAGAATTACTGAAAAAATAATGATTAATGCGATAATTTGAAAATTAAACGCCGGCAACATATTGCATGTTCCGGCGTTTTTTATGGCATTTATTGCAAAGCGACTAATTCGCTTGGTGCGAAGACTATTGAAATACGATGATTACTGCTTAAGCATTCATAATTTTTTGAGCAAAATCGCGTCCTGCGTGCAAAGCTTCCAAGTTTTTGTTTACCACTTCGTCGCCTTTACGTCCAAATATTTCGCGTACACCTTTTTCAATAGCTTCAAAAGGCATTTCGATAAATGGCGAAGCAGCACCCAACATAACCATGTTCGACGAACGTGGCGATTTAAGTTGTTTTGCAATTTCGTCGGCATCAATAGCAATTACGTTTTTGCGGGCATTAATTTCTGCCATCAACGCTTCGTATTCCGGATAATTCGGAATATTAATAAATGGTTTAACGTTGGTTACAATCCAGCCGTTGTTTTTCAAAAACGGAATATAACGCAAGCTTTCCATAGGTTCAACCGAAATAATCAGTTCGGCGTTTCCTTCCGGAATAAGGTCGGAAGCTACCGGTTTGTCCGAAATACGCAAGTGGCTTTGCACTGCACCGCCGCGTTGGCTCATACCGTGCACTTCGGCTTGTTTCATGTGCAACTGCTCTTCAATAGAAGCCATGCCAATACAGGCTGCAATACTTAAAATACCTTGTCCGCCTACACCGGCTAATATAATATCTATTTTCATGGTCGTTTAGTTTAAATAATTCATTTTTTTGTTTTTTACCACATAGGCACATAGAACACATAGATTAAAATTTAATTCAATAATAACTATGCTACTATGTGTCTATGTGGTTTAAAATCTATTAATTAGCCGCAGCGTCTTCACGTTTTTTGCGCCCCATAGTTTGAATGCATTCGCGGCGCGGAATAATAACCGAAACCCCGTTGTATTCAAGCTCTTCTTTCATAATTTTCACCATTTCGTCGTGGTTCTTTTTAAGCGGCGTAAACACGCGAATGTGGTCGGGGTTTACGCCCAATCCTTTGCAAATATCTTCAATTTTACCGTATGCGTGCGAGCATTGTCCGCCGGTCATTGCGGTGGTAAAATTGTCCGAAATCATAACGGTAATAGGTGTACCTTCCTGAATGGCATCCAACAAACCGGTCATGCCCGAGTGAGTAAAGGTAGAGTCGCCAATAACCGCAACGGCAGGCACCAAACCGGCATCGGCAGCACCTTTAGCCATGGTTATCGAGGCACCCATATCAACACACGAGTTAATTGCTTCATATGGTTCCAAAGCGCCTAATGTGTAGCAACCTATATCGGCAAAAACTCTGCCTTTTCCGTAAACAGCCAAGGCTTCGTTTAGTGCGTTGTAAGCGTCAATGTGTCCGCAACCGGCGCACATGGCAGGTGGCCTGTTGGCTACAATAGCCGGCACTGTACCTACTTCCGGAACATTAAAGCCCAATGCTTTAGCTACTAAAGTAGCGTTTAATTCGCCATCGCGAGGTAAGGTGCCGTCCAAGCGACCTTTTACGTTTTCTTTTTCCAAATAGCCTTTCAGCATTTCTTCAATAATAGGGTAGCCTTCTTCCAAAATAAGCAAACTTTTGGTTTCTTTAGCCAGTTTGTTTACCATTTTGCGAGGCATTGGGTATTGCGAAAGTTTAATTACCGGATAAGGCAGGTTACCATCAGGATAATTTTCCATTAAGTAGTTGTAAGCTATACCGCAAGCTATAATGCCCATGCTTTTGTCGGCACCGTCGATGTATTTATTATATTTTGATTCTTCCGAAGATATTTCGAAACTTTCTTGGCTGCTAAGCAAGCCTTTGTAACGTCGGCGAGCTATGGCAGGCAACAGAATAAACTGTTTCAAATCGGTTGGCAACGAAATTTTATTTTCGGGTTGAAGCGGTTTTTGAGCAACTGCTGCACGCGAGTGTGCAATGCGAGTAGTTATGCGAATCATTACCGGTACATTAAATTGTTCCGATAGTTGGAAACCATAATATGCCATATCGTAGGCTTCTTGCTGGTCGGCAGGTTCAAGTACCGGAATCATGGCAAATTTGGCATAAAAGCGCGAATCTTGCTCATTTTGCGACGAGTGCATCGACGGGTCGTCGGCAACCGTTACAAGCATACCGCCGTTTACACCGGTTATTGCGGCATTGATAAATACGTCGGCAGCTACGTTCAAACCTACGTGTTTCATACAAACCATAGTGCGTTTGCCGGCGTACGACATACCCAAACTCGATTCCATAGCCGTTTTTTCGTTGGCCGACCATTGGCTGTGAATTTTACGCTCACCTGCCAGTTTGTTGTGTTGTACGTATTCGGTAATTTCAGTCGAAGGGGTTCCGGGGTAAGCATATACGCCCGACATTCCGCCATCAATTGCGCCTTGTGCAATAGCTTCGGCACCAAGTAGTAATAATTTTTGCATAAGTATGTTGGTTTTTAAAATTTTTATGTTGAACGGTTGAGGCTAAAAAGTGATTAGCCTATCGAAGAGTTTTCGATAAATTTGAGGGGAAACTAAAAAATATGTGCTGTCCGACGTTTGATTCGGATAAAAATGTTTTTCTCGATAATAGATGCGTTTTGTAAAAACATCGTATCAGGTTTTTTAGTGCTGCAAAATTATATATTTTAAAGGCATTAAAAAAATGATTTTTGGCAGGAAAAAAAGAAATTGAAGAATTGGTAGAATTAAAAAATTATTGGAATAATAATTAAAAATCAGTTTACATTTTTTGCAAGGTTGAAATAAGCTGAACCAATGGTATTACAAAAACGATTTCGCAAATCGGAAACATTTCTTGCAAGGGTACAACAATATAGGTTAATTCGGGTTTATTGGTTTCAATGGCAATCTAAAAGCATTTGGTTTATTATGGCTAATGAAATTCATTAAAATGCTGAAAATCTGTTTTATTGACTCTATTTTCAGTTACAATTATACCCGTAATTTGAAAGTTGCGCTTGCAAATTACGGGATAATTTTTTCATTTCCAAAAACTACACCTTCGTTTTTTTTATTTTGAAATATCTTTTACCGCTCTAAAGCCGTAATCGGAGTTGGAGTTTGCCGGTAAATCGCGGAAGCGCCCGGTAAGCGACAAATATTTTTTGATGCTGCCCCACGAACCGCCTCTTAACACTTTAATTTCGCCTTTTTGGGGCCCTTGGGGGTCTACTTCGTCGCTGTTGGTATAATATTCGGGGTCGTACCAGTCCGAGCACCATTCGGCTACGTTGCCGCTCATGTCGAACAAACCCAGCTCGTTGGCTAATTTTTGCCCAACCGGTTGCGTTGTAAATGCAGAATTGGCAGCAAACCACGAAACTTTGCTTATGTTATTTCCGCCTGCATATTTATACGACCTGCTTTCTTTTCCGCCCCGGGCTGCAAATTCCCATTCGGCTTCGGTAGGCAAACGGTAATCGTAATGCTTGCAAAATTCGTAAGCGCCGTACCAAGTTACATGCACCATTGGGTAGTCTTCAAATCCGGGTTGCGGTTTCCATTTATTTCCTACTTTACGCACACCGTTTAAAGCTTCCGAAAACAATCGCATTCCGCGGTAATGTCCTTCTTTTATTGTTTCACTGTCGTAGGAGTTTAAAAAAGCAGCGTATTGAGTGGTTGTAACTTCGTTTTTCATAATATAAAAACTCGAAATTTCGACCCAATGAACAAAATGTTCGTCGTCGTCGCCTTTTTTATCGCCCATAATAAATAAACCTCCATCAACTAAAACAAACTCGGTTTTTTCGTCGAAAGGCAATTTTGAATTGCTGCCGTTTTGGGCAAAAACCATAGAATTAAATAAGACCGAAAGTGCGAAAAATATTAATTTATAGCGCATAAAAATTTTCATTAAATACAAATAATAATACCGTTATAATCGGTTATCGTTAATTAAACATGTCAATTTCCGATTTGTTATACTTTGCTTTCGTTGGTTTTGTTAATCTCTTCATCCATTTTCTGCATGTAAACATCTTCTTCTTTTTGAGTTTCCTGTATGGGTGCAGCACTAACTTTTTTTTCTTCCGAAATATCGGTTGCTGCATTATTCCAATTCGTAAAACTTTTTTTGTCTATTGAATTAAATTCGGCAAGCAAAAACCGATGCGAATAAAATTCCAGAACCGAAGCATATGACCAAACGTGCATATATACCCGAAAAAACACAAAAATTTGTTGCAAAACAAATAAAACAATAAGTCCTAACCAGGTTGCGCCTTCCATATCGTGCGTTATTTTATACCAAATATAAAATACGGGCAGCGGAGTAAGCGACAACAATAGTTTCAGAAAAAATGTGTTTAAAAAATGTTTAATCACAAATACCAACGAACGCCAAATTGCCTTTAAAATATTATTCGATGCATTAAGCATTAAATAGCATTTTGTATAATCGGAAATAGACTGCAAAAATAAACTAATAATTGAAAAACTAAGAAAAAAGCTAAAAACGTACCAAAAAATACTGATTTCGCTACTTGCAGTACTGAAGAAATTTTCAATTGTGGCACCTAAAATACCAAAAACTGCCAATGCAAAAAGCACTTGCAAAATTATAAAAGTAAGAGAGACAGCCAAAAATCGAAGAAAATTTGCCACTGCACCGTTGAAAAAAGTGGTTAGCGTGTACGAATTTCGGTTTAAGGTATGCAAAATTCCGCCTGAAAAAAATACCGATAACAACCAATATAAAGGTATAATTACAAGCAATATAGCAGTAATAAAGGTGAAAAGATGGTTGTTTTGCGACAGAAAGTCGTTTATAATGGTATAGTTGAAACCATGAAGCAGTTCGGTAACAGCTAACGAATTTCCAAAGCCCTTGGTTATTAAATTCATTAAAGGTTTTATGGCTAAAATAGCCAAAACAAAGTTTACCGCAAATAATAAAAATAGCACGCGTAAATTTTTACCGGTTTCTTTAAAACCTTGGCTGTATGCATTAAATAAGTTCATAATAGTTCAATTTATTAAATGAAAAACTGGATGAAATTTTGCAGCCAAAACAAAAAAGTTGCAAATATTTTTCGTTTTGCAGCTTGTTTTACGGTTATGCTGTAGCTGTTGTTTATAACATTGGTATCCAGCGGAATTTTGAAATTTGGGTCTATCGTTGCCGAAACTACACGGTCGGGGCCGGAGTATTTTAATCGAAATCGTTTTTGGTCGGAGTCGAAAGTTTCGAGCACCTCGCGCCCCGACGAAAATTTAACCAGCACTTCAACCGGCAAAATTACTTCGCCAAAACGTTCAATTTGTACGTACGACTCATATTGGTCGGTGCTTTTTTCATTCTTAACCGCCAAATTGCCGGTGGTTTCGAACCAACCTTGTGCTCCCGGTTTCAGTTGGTTCGAAATATCGGTTACTGCATAATCCATATGCCCCGAACCATACACTGTTTGACTAAAATACTGATTTATATCGAATTTTGGGTTGCCGTTCGAGTTCGCTTCAATCACTTCGGCGGCTATTTCAATAAAATTTCGGGTGCTTGGGTGCTTAAATTTCCAGCGTTTAAAATACGTTTTCAGAATTTGATACATAACTTTTTCGCCAACAATTCCTTCCAATGTTTGCAAAACCACTGCCGGTTTTTGGTAACTGTACACCCCATAACCGCCATACGGATAATCCCACGCGTTGCGGTAAATTTCTGCCATTCCTTTATTTTTTAACGATGCGTAACCGCTGCGGCTAAATTCGAAATCGCCAATTTGAATGCCGGCAATGTCGATAAGTCCGGTATTTTTTCCGTAGTAATGGTCTAAAATTTTAGTTTCGAAATACGAGTTAAAACCTTCGTCGAGCCATGCTTCTTCGAATTCGTTGCTTGCCAACATGCCCATAAAATAGGCGTGTCCGAACTCATGTACCGTTACCATTTCCGTAAAGCGTAATCCTTCGGGCTCGTTCCAAAACGAGCCTGCGGTAAACAAGGTAGTATATTCCATTCCGGAACTGCCCATGCCATAAAATGGCGGGTCAACAATTGTTAAATGCGGGTATGGAAATGTTTCCAAGGTTTCTTCGAAATATTCCAAGGCAGCAATGGTTGCATCGAAATGCCTTTGCACCAAATCTTTATGTTCGGGTTGGTACAACAACTGAATTTTTACATGATTCCACTGTTTTTCGGCCACTTTAAACCGTTTGGAAGCGGTCCAAGCAAAATCAACAATATCTTCGGCTCTGAAATACCAAGTAGTAAGCCCTTTGGCATCTTCTTTTTTATCCATCAATTTACCGCCGCTGCCTACTACATATTCCTGCGGAAGCGTAATATATACATCGTACGTACCAAAATTCGAATAAAATTCCGAATTTGCATGAAATTGGTGGCAATTCCAAGCTCCTCGTTTAGCATAACGCATTCCGGCAGGTTCGTACACTCCGATTTTTGGAAACCACTGTGCAATAAAAAAATAATCGCGTACGTAGCCGGTTCGAGCAATAATTTTTGGCAATTTTACTTCGAATTCAAAATTAAGTATGACTGAATCCTTCGGCATTAATTTGCCGGGCAATTTTATTTTGAAAACTGTACGGTCGTCGGGGTTGTTGTCGTCGGGTGAAAAATAAGTTAAGCTCGGCAATAAATTTGCACTGTCGGCAAGGCTTAGTTTATTAATTTTGAGGAAACCGAAATCCCATTCCGGATTACCGCTTGAACCCGGTCTGTTCGACTCCTTCATAAAAGTACTTTGGTTGTTCATAAAGGCATTCATGTAGGCATGAAACTGCAATTCGGTAAGCGTATCGGCCGATTGGTTGATGTAGGTAAGTTTCTGTACCGCTGTAAGCATTTTGTTTTCGGTATTCAAATTTACCCGAATAATGTAATTCGCTTGACGGTTGCTAAGCGGCAAATTAAAAATGTATTGAGCTTGAAAATTAATTGCAAAAAATGCAAAAAAAATGCTCAAAAAAAACTTAATTGCAGGTGGTTTCATAATTCCAAAATTTAATTTTCGCAGTTGCTATAAGTACATAAGATAAAAATTACATAAAACTTCACCGTTTTTGAGTCGAAATTTATGTTTTATAAAATTATTCTTTTACTTTTACTATTCCAAATAAACAAAAAAAATATTAGGCATATATTTTGTTTTTTATATTGAAAAACGAACAGTAATCATGACACGAATTATAGCTTTCAGTAATCATAAAGGCGGCGTAGGTAAAACAACCTCGGTGGTAAATGTAGGAGCCGGTTTGGCAAGGCTTAAAAAGAAAGTTTTGCTTATTGATATGGATCCGCAAGCCAATTTAACACAGAGCTTTGGCATAAAAGATGCCGAAATTTCCATTTACGGTTCGCTTAAAGGCGAGCACGAATTGCAACCGGTAAGCTTGGGCAAAAATTTCGACTTGGTACCTTCGTCGCTCGATTTGTCGGGTGCCGAGCTTGAATTAAGCTCCGAAGCCGGACGCGAATATATTTTGCAAGAATTACTGAACCCAATTAAAGACAAATACGATTTTGTGTTAATCGATTGCCCGCCGTCCTTGGGTTTGCTAACCATTAATGCATTAACTGCCGCAACCGAAGTTTTTATACCGTTGCAATCGCATTATTTGGCTATAAAAGGCTTGGCAAAAATTATTGAAGTTATAGGCAAAATTAAAAAGCGTATTAATAAAGATTTGGAAATAAGCGGTGTTTTTATAACCTTGTTCGATAAACGAAAAGTATTGCACCGCGATGTTGCCGAAACCATTCATACTTACTTTGGCGACAAAGTATTTAAAGCACGCATTCGCGATAATATTGCCTTGGCAGAAGCACCAAGTTCGGGGACGGATATTTTCCGGTACAACGAAAATTGTTATGGTGCTGAAGACTATTTGGCACTTTGCAAAGAAATTATTAAGCAAAAACCGGTATAAACCATGGCAAAAAAAAGTTTTAAAGGCGGCTTAGGCTCGCTAATTCAAGATACCAGAATAGGAAACGAGCCGGAACCGATTGAGGAAAAAGGCACCGACGAAACTGATAATACACCGGGATACGAACTTAAACGAATGATTTCGCGCTTGGAACGTGAGCTGAAATTGTGGCGAACAGGCAAAATGAACGTTAAATTATTCCACAAAACCCTTAGCGAACAAGGATTGAGTTATAATGCCGACACAAATTTGTTTGAACAGGAAGAATAGCTTTGATTTTTTATAGTTTACGCAGTAAAAACATGTTATATAACATGTTTTTTACTGCGATTTTTTGTTGGTTATGGCTAAAATAGTGCTTTATCAAAAAAAAACAATAGTTTATCAAAAAAATAAAAATTTGGTTTTTTCTTTTGTAATCTAAATAATTTATATTTTTGTTGATGTAAACGAAGTGCCTAACCTATTATTAACCTGAATTGTATGCAAACTGCGATGTACGATCATGCCATTAAACTGTCCAAAACGGAGCTTATGGACGAAATTCTTCGGCTCTCAGAAGAAAATGAAGGGTTGCAAAAAGACAACCGAATTTTGCGCGATGAAATAACTAAACTTACCGGTAAATTGCTTTATTTTATGAAAATGTTTCATATTTACAAAGCGTAAAAC
>JAIFNC010000337.1 GCA_020047935.1 Bacteroidota bacterium | reverse complement strand
TGTTTGATTATGTGTACGAAAATGTTCGCTTAGAATCGGTTAGGATAAACAACAAAAACCAAACGCCGCAAATAAACGGCTCGAACGAAGTTAGGGAGGTTTGGGAAGACTGGAATTTGCGCTAAGTTCTTGGAAATAAAGTTGTCTAAAACATCAGAATTAATTGATTTTCAGAACCGACGGGTTTTTAAAACCCGTCGGGTTTTTGCTTTTATTCAAACACAAATTGTTCATTAAAGTATTTGGCAGTCAGTGGTTTTCCTGTAGCGTTTTTTACCAATTCTTTCCAATTGATGCTATTGCCCGGTTTAAAAACTTGTTGGGTTAATTGCTTTTTAATTACATAATTCTAACTAAATACACATTTTATTGATATTTAGTAAATTATAAGTTTTTTTGTAATAGTTCTTTCATCATTAATAAAGCGAATTACATACATACCCGGTTTTACAAAATCAAGCTTAATTTCATTAGAATTACACGCTAATTTGCGAATAATTCGACCATTTATATCTATTAATTCAATTGTTACAAAATTAGTTGAAATTAAAACTATTTTATCATGCGCAGGATTTGGGAAAAACAAATTATTTTGTTCATCAATAAGGTTGCTATTTATTCCGGTTGGTTCACAAGTTCCATATAGATTTAAACCATTTTCCGAAAAACAAGATAGAAAAGAGTTGAACGAAGAGCCTGTATTTATAAAACCGTAGTCAAATATTAATCCGTACTCAATGTCGCCAATACCGGAAACCCATGTAACTCCTTTATGCTCAGAGAAATCTTGAAATTTAATTCGTTTACGATACGAATTATTCACAACTAAACTATCGACATTTATTACCGGTAATTCAATTATAGTCGGATTTGGGCTGTTTAGTGATTTGAATTTGAATTTATCTCCTATTTTCATATCAAAATCGAGTAATAATTGCAAACTGTCAGTTTTTCCGTAATATACTTTTGAATTTTCAATATAGATATAGGTGAAAAATTTGAAATCAAATATATTGTAACCTTCATTTTTAGAAATAAATAATTTATAAAATTTACGGTTATTAACAATAGTGTCGCCTTCTATAATATAATGCTCATAATAATAATTCGTTTGTGGCGGAAGGCTTGGACCGGTTTTCCATGTCATACTTAAAATATTAAACCAGTGAGGATTATTTAGAGGAAAAATATTTTGAGCAAATGACATTTTACCACTGATTACAAATAGAATAATTACGATAATGTTTTTTTTCATTTTGAAATATATTTATTTAAAAATATTCGAAATAAAATTCTTATTGTTTAATAATCAATCATTTAGTTTGCATAGCACAAATGTTTTTCAAAATTAAAACCGTAATTTATTCAAATACAAATTGTTCATTAAAATATACTTTTTCGATTAAAAAAGCGCCAATTTTTGGGTCGTCGGCACACAACGCACCGCAATTTAAGTTTTTATCGGCTACATTTTCCGAAATATAATAATACAATTGCGAGGCATAAATTTCGCCCATCATGTAATTATGGTAGGTGCAGGGCAAATTAATAAGGTGCGATTTGGTTGCCCAATCGGGTAGGTTACGGTTTGCCGGTTTTTTAATTTGTTGATATTTTTCAACCAATTGCCACCACAAGGCATTCAAATCTTGGTCGGGGTTTTCGTACATGGCTTTTTCGAATCGGTACATAACTTGCGCCCAACGAGCAAAAACAAGTTTTTCCATTCGCAGATTTTTGGTGGTGGTTTCCAACAGTTTAATGGCTTCGTCGCCCGACACTTCAACAATTTTATTTAGCCAAGCCGGGTTCGATGCCATACGGCTGAAAAGCGTTGCAACCGCATCGTTGGTAAAAAAGTGTGCCGGTTCGCGAAGTACATAGGGTAACTCTTTATCGATATTTGCCAAATAGCTCGAAAAACCGGTTTCGTACAGCAAGGTAAACATCGAGTAATAATCGTCTTTTAAATTGGCAATAATTCGAACATCGCCGTTTCTGTTTATAGCAGTCGAAAATGCCACTTGTGCCTTGCCGGGTTTTTCATACAAATCGCTGTTTGCTAAAACTTTGTGCATAGGCAAGCCAATTCCGGCAAAAAATTTATCCACTAATTTAACCGGCTCTTTTCCGGTGTAATACTTGTTAAAATCGATGTTATAAATATTTGGCGGTTCTTGCGCGAAGCGGTTCATATAATGCCATGGCATTATTTCTTTTTCGGCTATTTTGAACCGGTTTGCCAAATACGCATCTATTTCTTTTTTTATGTTTTGATAAGGTTCAGCGGTAAGTTTGTCTAATTCGTCGTAAATTGCAGCAATGTCGTCGGGTTGTTGCTCGTTGGTAAGCAGCGAAAGTTCCCAATAATTCTTGTAACCAAGCTGTTTGGCGGCTTTATTTCTAAGTTTCACTACTTTTATTACATCCATATAAACAATTGAACCTACCATTTTCGATGCTTCCCAAACTTGCTGCAATTGCTTTTGGTCGGTGCTATTGGCTAAAATTTCTTCAATATTTCGGTCGGTAAGTTTTTCGCCGTTTACAACAGGTAAGTAGGTGTTAAAATCTTGCTGCAATTCATTTTCTATCATAATCAGTTTAATTTGAAGTTCTTCCGGAAACTGATTAGGCAAAAGTTTGCGGTACAACACATCAATTTGTCGTTTGAGCAGCTTATTTCTAATAAGTTTGTTTTCTTTGAAGGCCTTAAGTTTTTGAAAACTTTCGGCATTCGAATGAATTCTGCTTCTAATTATTCCCAATCCGGCAGCTTCAATGTAAGCATCGGCATTTCCCGAAATCGATGCTTCAAAGGTTGCTGCGTTCAGTTTACTTTCAACGGGAGCAATTTCTTGTTCGTAAGTCGTTAAAAAGCTCTGAACTTCTTGCTCTGCCTGCTTTCGCGAATTTGAATTGCATGAATAAAGCAAGAACAAAATAAAAATTATGAGCTTGCCGGAAATGGTTGTTTGGTAGGGTTTCATGGCGCTTAATTTTATGAGGTTTTTTTATTTTCAAAAATTTTCCAATAAAATATAAAAGAATGTTTTAATCAAAATCGGAATTGTTATATTTGCACGAATGTTTCGAAACTAAAATGTTCAAAATATGTGTTAAAATTAGCGAAAAAAAATGGATTCGAAGTCAAATTCCATTTTATTTGTTAATTGTTTTAACGTATTGAAAATAAAAAGGTTTCGGGATTTAAATTGAATATTGAAAAATTAAATACACATGGTACAAATTAGCAATTTGTCGAAATTTGAGCAACAAGAAGTTGTAATTAAAGGTTGGGTTATTAACCGCCGTACAAGCAAAGGCTTGGTTTTTTTGGTAATGCGCGACGGAAGCGGTTTTGTTCAAGCCATTGCCGACGAAACCAAAGTTTCTGCAGAGGCTTTTGAAACTGCAAAATCGGTTCCGTACGAAAGTTCGGTAACCTTAACCGGCACCGTAATTAAAGACGAGCGCCAATTGGGCGGATTCGAAATTCAGATAAGCAATATTGAAATAATAAGTGCTTCGGACGAATACCCGATAAGCAATAAAGCGCATGGTGTTGAATTTCTGATGGATAACCGACATTTATGGTTGCGTTCGAAACGCCAATGGGCTATTATGCGTATTCGTAACCGAATTATATTTTCTATTCACGAATTTTTTCAGGGCGAAGAGTTTGTGCAAATGGATGCACCTATTTTTACCGGAAATGCGGTGGAAGGTACTACCACTTTGTTCGAAACCGAATTTTACGATAAACCTGCTTATTTAACCCAATCGGGTCACATTCCGTGCCGAAAAATCGAAAACTCGCCGACATCTTTCGGAATTTTGGATGATTGAGCCGGAAGTTGCTTTCAATAACAACGACGACAACATGGATTTGATTGAACGATTCATGAAGTTTGTAGTGGCTAAAGTGTTGGAGCATTGCCGCCCCGAGTTGGAAATTATTGAGCGCGATGTTACCACCTTGGAAAAAACAGTGGCTATGAAATTCCCACGCGTACCTTACGATTTGGCAATTAAAATTTTGAAAGGACACGAAAAAGTAAACGGCAAAACTACCATAGAAACCTTGGAAAACGATTTGGCAGAACTAAATGCCAAAATTGAAACCGGCAAACAGCAATTGGCCGAAAAAGAAGCTAAATTGAAAGACGTAAACCTTAAAAAAGGCGAACGTAACTTTATTCAGGCCAGCTACGACCAATTGGTAAACGATGTGAAAGAACTGGAATCGCAAGCCGAAAATTATCCGGGTTGGTTAGAATCGGCACGAACTTTTGAATACGGCAACGATTTGGGCGGCTCGGACGAAACCGTGCTTACCCGCATGTTCGAAGTGCCTATTATGGTATATAACTGGCCGCATGAAGTTAAAGCATTCTATATGAAACGCGATGCCGAAAATCCGCATTTGGCAAAAGGCGTTGATGTACTTGCTCCCGAAGGCTACGGCGAAGTAGTAGGCGGCGGCGAGCGCGAAACCAACAAAGAATTGCTGATAGAAAAAATAAACGAACACGGCTTGCCAATGAGTGCCTTTGAATGGTACTTAGATTTGCGCCGCTTTGGTTCGGTACCGCATGCCGGCTTTGGTTTGGGCTTAGAGCGTATGGTGGCTTGGATTTGCAAGCTTAAGCACATTCGCGAAACTATTCCGTTTCCGCGTATGTACGGAAGGTTGTTGCCTTAGAAAATTAAGAGAAAATTATACTTTACAAAACCCCTTAGTTGCAGGACAAGGGGTTTTTGTTTTATGATAAAATCGGCTAACAAAAAATAAATATATAAATTTTTAAATTGAACTACTATGACCACAATTATTGCAATCGTATTAATGGTAATTTTTCTAACTATTTCCGGCGTTCACGTTTATTGGGGTTTTGGCGGACAATGGGGAAACGGCGCAGTACTGCCAACTAAAGACGACCAAATAAAAGTTATGATGCCGGGAATTTTCCCTACATTTCTGGTTGCTTTTGGGTTGTTAGGTTTTGGGATTATTGTGATTTTAAATATAACAGAATTGGACGTTGAAATTCCAACTTGGCTTAACATCATCCGCACATATGGGCTTTGGGTTATTGCATGTATTTTTCTGTTACGAGCCATTGGCGAATTTAATTATGTAGGTTTTTTCAAGAAATATAAACATACAAAATTTGGGCAAAACGACACAAAATATTATTCGCCTTTATGCTTGATTATTGCAATACTTTCAATAATTTTAGCGCTAGCAAATTAAGAACTACTGCTAAGCGCATACAAAAAGAATTTGTTTTGAGGCAAAAGTTTAGTACTTTTGGGTATTCGTAGTTCAGCATTTCTGCTTGGAAAACAGATGAAAAAAAGAGTTGGGATGTTTTTAACTTATGTACATTGAAAAAACAATATACGAAAAAAATCTGTAAATTTGGGGCAAAATAAATATCAAAGAAATGAAAAAATTTAATACATCCGGACCAAATATTCCGAAAAAACATTATACAATTGTTCGAAACGAATTGTTGGTTAAAGGGTTGGATTTAATTGACGATGAAAGATATT